>CALLZA010000032.1 GCA_937858165.1 uncultured Ardenticatenia bacterium | reverse complement strand
CGGGGCGCCATTTCCCCGCGGTGGGCGGTGGGGACGGAGGGAACCAGGAGCCCCCCACAAACGACGGCCCCACCTCCCCGTCCTGCCGCGCGAGCGAGCCCATGTGCGAGGTGGGGCGGATGGGCAGAAGAGGCGAAATGGCGGCGTGACCTTCCTCGGTCAGCGCCCGGAGGGCGTAGGGGCCGGCGAAGAACGCTTGTCTGCGCTCGGCCGGGCCGTGCATCAGGTTGGCGTTGGACAGGAAGCCGGCGATGTCGTAGGCCCGCCAGCCCGGCCCGCAGAGGTCGAAGTTGAAGAAGGTCGGCTCGTTGACTTCGTTGAAGTAGACGCTGCTCTGGTGGAAGTCACCGCCGATTGGCCCCCAGCGGCCGGGGACGGCAGCGCTGGCGTCGATGTAGTCGCGCAACTCTTCGCGCGCTTCCTCGGCCGCGGTCAGCACCAGGTCGAGGTTGGCCGCCCGCTCGTCGGTCCAGGTGCGGCGGATGCGCTCCAGCGGCCGGTCGAGCAGGTAGGCCATGTCCAGCGGCTTGCGGGCGTGCGGCGAGGTGAAGGTATCGGAAACGGTGTGGATGCGGGCCATCGTCTCGCCCATGACGTAGAGCTGGTCGATGTCCTTTAGCGCCAGCGGGTCGCCGTAGGCCAGGCTGAACAGGGCGTAGTAGCGCGTGCCTTCCGGCGCGTCGATGCGGCCGATGTAGCCGCCGTCGCGCCGCCGGATGGGGTAGGAGACGGGCAGCTCATGCTCGCGCAGGAAGCGCAGCCAGTCGATCTCATAGAGGTAGTCCGACTCGGCGCGGTGGTAGCGGTCGCCCTGCTGGTAGACGCGGAAGGCGTACTGTGTGCCGTCGCCGGCGGTGGCCAGATAGTGGTCGTTGTCCTGGGTGCGCAGCAGCTTGCTGAAGAGGCGGCAACTGACCGGCGAGGCGACGTCGTACTCGGCGGCGATCAACTCGGCCACCGACTCGGCGGCGACGAAAGAGCGGGCAATTCGAATGGCTGTCATAGGATTTCCTTTATAGTGGTCAGTGGCCGGTGGTCTAGACCACTGGCCACTGACCACTGACGACTCTCTTACCGACCCGGCAAGATATTCTCATACTTGGCGATAATACCCAACATGATCTCGTCCGCGCCGCCGCCGATGGAGAGCAGGCGGGCGTCGCGGAAGTAGCGGGCCATGGGGTACTCCTCGACGTAGCCCATGCCGCCGTGGAACTGGAGGCAACTGTCGGCTACTTCGCGGGCCAGCCGGCCGGCTTTCAGCTTGGCCATCGATACCTCTTTGGTTACGTCCTCGCCGGCAACAATGAGGCGCACGCAGTGGTAGTTGAGTTGGCGCAACGCCTCGACCTCGGTCAGCAATTCGCATAGCCGAAAGTGGATGACCTGATTGTCGATGAGTGGTCGGCCGAAGGTGTGGCGCTCGCGGCAGTAGGCGATGGTCAGGCGGATGATCTTCTCCATCCCCGCCGTGCTCATCAGGCTGCCGGCCAGCCGTTCGCGCTGGAACTGTTTCATTTGCAGGATGAAACCCAGCCCCTCTTCGCCGATGCGGTTGGCCTGGGGCACGCGCATGTCTTCGAAAGCCAGGATGGCCGTGTCGCTGGCGTGGTTGCCCAGCTTTTCAAGCTTGCGGCTGACGTGGAAGCCGGGCGTGTTGGTGGGCACGACGATGAGCGACATACCGCGGAAGCCGCGCTCGCCGCTGGTGCGGACCAGCAGGGTCACAAAGTCGGCCTGCGTGCCGTTGGTGATCCACATCTTGCTGCCGTTGATAACGTAGTCGTCGCCATCGGCCACCGCGCGGGTGCGAATGGCGGCCACATCGCTGCCGGCGTCCGGCTCGCTGACGCCGATGGCGGCTACCAAGTCACCGGCGATGGCCGGGGCCAGGAAGCGACGTTTGAGGTCGTCGCTGCCGAACTCGGCCAGGGCGGGGGTGGCCATGTCGGTGTGGACGGCGATGCCCATCGGCACGGCGGCACAGTCGGCCCGGCCCAGCTCTTCCAGTAGCACGGCGCTGTACCAGTAGTCCACGCCGCCGCCGCCATACGCCTCCGGGTAGTTCAGCCCCAACAGGCCGAGGTTGCCCATCTTCTTGAGCACCTCGCGCGCGGGCCAGATGCGCGCCGCCTCCCATTCCTCGACGTGGGGGTTGATCTCCGTCTCGACGAACCGCCGCACCACCCGCCGGAACGCCTCGTGTTCGGCCGTGAAGTAACTGAACATGGTTTTGTCTCCGGAGATATTATCCGCAGATTTAGCAGATTGGGCAGATAATAAGCATGAGTCATCCCGAATTTAGATGACGTGAAGAAGAAGCCCACTAAGATAGACTGGAGATGTTCAGAAACCAGCTATCGAGGAGGGCTTCTTCATGCTCAATTATCGTTCGGATGAGAGGTATTCACAACAAGTAGCTGAGCAACTGGCCGGGTTCGTTCAGCCGTTGTTGGAGCGACTGGATCGACAAATGGACAAGCGGCTTGTACGAACCTTTCTGGCGACATTGCAGGCCATTATCACCTTTCGTCACAGTCAGTATGGGTTGTTGTTAAGCGAGTTGGGGGCTTATGTTGTCTCACCGGCGCAAGCGCCAGCCGGGACAAAACGCGTCAGCAACCTATTGCGCTCCCGGAAGTGGAAGGCAGAGGTCATCGAGGACTTTCTTTGGGAAGAGGCCGACGCCCAGCTAGCGGCCCATCGGGACGAAGAGAAGCCACCACTAGTCGTCTGGGATGAGAGCGTCGTGGAGAAGGCCGAGACGCTGGCCAGTGAAGACCTGGGCTCGGTTCGCTCGCGACGGGTGGCCCTGTTGAAGCGGACGCGACCGGGTTTCTTCTTCAACCCTCCGGGCGGACGACCTGTGTTCGTTCCCGGTATGGAGTGGATAACGCTCTTGCTGTTAGTGCCCGAGTTGCCACCGGTTGTGGCCGCCATGCGCTGGTGGACGACGCGCGGGCCACACGCCAGCCGGCGACGGGATGAACAAGGCGCGCTCCTGCAACAATGTGTTGGCTTGTGGGGGCGGCGGGTGATTCACGTCTGGGACCGCGGTTTCGCCAGCTGGCCCTGGCTCCAGGAGGTGCTAGCCCACCCGGTACGCTTCATCCTGCGCTGGCCCAAGCGCTACAAGCTGCTCAACGCCCAGGGTCTGAAGGTCAACGCCTGGCAGGTCACGCGGGGTAAACGCTCGGTCGACAGCCGCAACATCTGGGATGCTCGCCGCCACTGTTGGCGCAAGACAGGCCTTGTGTTCGCCCCCGTACGACACCCGGCTCATGAGTCTCCCTTATGGCTTGTTGTTGCTCGTCCTGGTAAGGGGCGTGAGCCCTGGTACCTGCTGACCAACGAACCGGTCGCTACCGCCGAGGACGCCTGGCGACTCATCTTTGCCTATGCCCGTCGCTGGCAAGTTGAGATGACCTACCGCTTTGCCAAAACTGAACTGGCCATGCAAAGCCCCCGCCTCTGGTTCTGGCACAACCGTCTTAAGGTCATGATGATGGTTGCCTTGGTCTATGCCTTCCTCTTGTCTCTTCTCCTGCCCGCCGCCGACGCCATTCGTCACGACCTTCTCCGCCGCTGGTGTCACCGAACAGGAAAGCGGTACCGCACCGCCGCGGTACCGCTCTATCGCCTTCGTTCTGCTCTCAGCCGCCTCTGGCTAGCTCATCCTCCAGACCTGCTTGTCCTTCTGCAAATTCCGGGATGACTCATGTTTGTCTTTATCACGTGTAGTTACGTTGCTCAGTCTGATAGATGGCTTCGGGCTTCCTCAGGCGTGAACACGGGCACAAGAGAGTCTCTGTAATCCGCCGGATTCCGTGTCACGATGGCATCTAGGCCATCGTGAAAGGCAACAGCAATTTGCAGATTATCCTCGAAGTCGTTGCCCGGCAAAGCGGCGGCCTGTTCGAGATCGCTGCGCTCTACCGAGCAGATCTCAAAAGCCGTTAGGCAAAGTTGCACGGCCTCACGCGCGCTGGCCAGCCCTTTTGCCTTGTGGGCGATGTAATGGATGTCAGTCAACGTGGTTGCGGTGAGGAACCCAGAGATCTTGCCTGTGTCGTTGGCTCGCTACAACTCCTTGGCCGTCATCACCCATGGTTCACGATTTAACAAAACGTCGAGCACAACGTTGGTATCGAATAACAGCTTCATTGGGAATACTTAGTTTGGCGTTTCTCTTCAAGCCAGGACGCAACGACAGCGTCAGAAGGCGGTTCGCCAGTAGGTGATGCTAACAGGCCCAAGGCGCGCGAGAGTGTGTCTTTGCCACTTGCCATTTCGTCGCTCGGATTGTCGTAAAGAGGCGCTTCGGGCAACTCCATGGCCACATCTTCAAGGATTTCTCGCGCCAGGGTAAGACGCTTAACCGGAGGCCAGCCCCGGACGGCCTGAAGAATACGGTCGTAACTGAGGCTCATGGGCGTAGTCATAAAGTTATTATAACCCAACTTCGAGTATTTAGACCGTACGATGCGCCTCGATTGGCTAACTTACTTCCAGCCTGGCCACCATATCCTGCGCCGTGGGCACGTGATGGTAACTGAACCATACGTCACCCGTTGCTTCGTCAATGGCCATGTGACGAATCAGGGCCAACGGGGTGGGGAGCGGATACTCGACAAACGTCTCCGTGGCCGGGTCAAACCGGGCCACACGGTTGGCGGCAGCGTAACCAATCCAGACGGCGTTTCTCGCTTGATCGACCTTGACGACGTACGGCTCGGCGTTCTGGGTCGGCGTGGCCCACTCGGTGAAGGTTTCATGGGTCGGGTTGAACATGGCCAGGCGGCCGCCTGAAAATTCAGGGATCCACAGATTGCCCTCAGCATCAAAATCGAACCGGCGCGGGCCGCTGGTTGAGTTCGGCAACTCATAGTGCGTTACCTCGCCCGTCTGTGGCTCCAGCTTATAGATGCGATTCCAGTTCAGGTCCGATCCCCAGACAACACCGTTCGCGTCAATCCGTAAGTCGTAAGAAATGGGCAGCCCCGTTAGATTGGACGTGTTGTTATCGGGCACATCAAACACCTGCGTGGTTCCCTCTGGCGGATCGATGCGCACCACTTGGCCAGGGTCGGCCTTGAAGTGTCCATTGGCCCAGGCATTGCCCTTGGCGTCTATGGCGATGCTGTGGGCGTACATGCCGATGGCGTAGGTTACCATCTCCTCCGTCTGCGGATCGAAGCGCACCACCTGATGCGGGTTGCCGAACACAATCCACCAGTCGCCCTGGGCGTCGATTTCCACGGCGCGCGGGTTGGCATCTGTCTCTTATACACATCTGACGCTGCCGACGAGCGATCTAGTGTAGATCTCGGTGGTCGCCGTATCATTAAAAAAAAAGAAAAAAGAAAAAAAAAAAAAAAAACAACTGACGCAGACGAGCAGCGACACCGTGAAGCCATCGACGGTGGCAGCTTAACGAGAATCAACACAAGGCACGAGAGAAGGCCTCGGAGACTGACCACAAGAAACACAAAAGAACGACACAGCGGGGGTGAGACAATAAATGAGCAAAAAAA
>CALLZA010000031.1 GCA_937858165.1 uncultured Ardenticatenia bacterium | reverse complement strand
TTGCTATGTAGATGTGTTAGTGTCAGTGTTTACTATATATAGTGCATGAGCTTGTGTCGTGTGGTCGTTGGTAGTCTGGGTGCGTTGCTATGATTCGTTAGTCTTGGTCATCATTCTGCTAGTATACGAGTTCTTTTTTGTGTTTTTTTTTTTTTTCAAGCAGAAGACGGCATACGAGATCTAGTACGGTCTCGTGGGCTCGGAGATGTGTATAAGAGACAGCTCCTACGTCGATCGGCGCTATGCCGGCGGTGGGTTTTATGAGCTGCTGGTGCACGAGGCGGCCCACATCCTCGATCAGCAGTTCGCTCCGCAGCGCATCACTTTCCTGGCTGAGGGGCTGGCCGTGTGGGTCAGTGGCGGCCACTACAAGAGCGAAGACCTGAACGAACGCTCGGCGGCCCTCGTCGCCACCAAGCGCTACGTGCCCTTGGCTGACTTGATTGACGGCTTCTATCCTGTGCAACACGAGATCGGCTATTTGGAAGCGGGCGGCTTTGTCACTTATCTCGTAGACCGCGGCGGCTGGAGCAGGTTCAAGGAGTTCTATAGCGACATCTCGGCCAGCGATGCGCCGACAGTGTCGGCCGCGCTCGATCTCAACTTGCAGGCCTATTACGGCGCGACCTTGGCCCAGCTGGAAAGCGAGTGGTTGGCGAGCCTGCAATCCAGATCGGTCAATCCCGCCGCCGTCGAAGATCTCCAAACCACCATCCGCTACTACGACATCGCCCGGCGCTATCAGGAGCTTTACGACCCCACGGCCCACTATCTGAGCGCCTGGCTGCCCCACCCGACCCAGGTGCGCGAGTTGGGCAACCCGGCCGACCTGACGCGCCGGCCGGAAGAGGAGATCAACATCACGCTGGAGGTGATGCTCGTCGCCGCCGACACCGCCGCGCGCGCCGGCGACTATAGCCGCGCCAACGTCATCCTCGCCAGTATCGAAAACATCCTCGACAACGGCGGGGCGATCATTTACCCCCCGGCGACCAACCATCTGCGCATCGTCCGCGCCGCCGCCGAATACCGCCACGAACCGCACGACGTCCACCTTAAACGCGCCACTGCCCACGCCACCCCCCCCCCCGCCCCCGCCACTCCCCCCTAGGAACCGGACCTGGGGGACCGCGGGGCACGTTTGGACATTCTTTCTCACTACAG
>CALLZA010000030.1 GCA_937858165.1 uncultured Ardenticatenia bacterium | reverse complement strand
TGTGTTATGGATCTCTTGGTCGTATTTGTGAGTATGCGCTTAAGATTCCCGTCTCTACTTATACGTGATCTGGCATTATCGTCTGTAGTGTGACTCTGATGTTCTCTCTCATTCTGTAAGCCTGATTGTCTTTGTTTACTTTTCTTTTCTTTTTTTTTTTTTGTTTTGTGTTTTGTTTTTTTTTCAAGCAGAAGACGGCATACGAGATCTAGTACGGTCTCGTGGGCTCGGAGATGTGTATAAGAGACAGCAGCCCGGCACTGAGATCCGGTGCCGCGGCTGCGGTCGCCATCGGTGCGGCGCCCGGCTCGGATTGGGCATTGGCGTTGCCGCCGGCGCGGACCAGGATCGCCGCGGCCAGGGCCATCAGCGCCACTCCCACCACGATAATCAGCGTCACTTGCTTGTTCATCTTCATGCTCCTTTGGCAAATTGCCTGTTTGGTGTCTGTTGGCTATAGAGTGACGGGGCGGGGCGAAAAGTAACGGGGCAGGTCGAATTCAATGCCAAGACGCGCAGAAAGGGCCAGAGGCCGGGAGGGAAGAGCGCTCTTCACCGGCCCCTGGCCCCTTAGCGTACCTCTAAGCTTGACCGTAGGAGCGGGTCAGGGCCTGGCGCAGGTCGTCGGGCCAGGTGTTTTCGAGGACGTAGCGAAATTCGGCGTCGGCCTCGCGGCGTGTGTCGGCCGCGGCGCTGTCGCTCAGTTGGGCCTGGATGTCGGCCAGTTGGGCCAGATGGCTCCAGAGCATGCCCCGCGCGCCGGCCGAACGGGCCACGGCCACGGCCGCCGCCAGCGCGTCGTGGGCCTCGGCCGGGCGGCCGAGTGCCAGCAGGGCGCGGGCGCGGGCGTCTAGTACTGGGGGCAGCCAGATGATGCCGTTCGTCTGCCTCAGGCGCGCCACTGCGGCCTCAGCCAGCTCCAGCGCTTCGGCGGCGTCCCCCTCGGCCAGGCTCAGAGCGATGCGCGCCAGTGTCACGTCGATTTCCACGAACGCCTGCTGGCGAGTGCCATCCAAAAGGGGGTCGCTCAGCAGCGCCGCGCCCGAGACGGTGTCGCCTGTGGCGATTCGGGCCAGGGCCAACCGCGCCAGGCACATGCCGGCGAACTGCGGCAGTTGCGCCCGGCCAACGGCCAGCCCCGCTTCCGCCACGGCTGCGGCCTCGTCGGCCGCGCCTACGCTCAGGAGGATCTGTGACAGGAAGGCGCGGGCCAGCACCTGGCCGCCGACGAAGCCGGCGTCCTTGGCCTTCTCGATGGCTGTCGCCAGCCCTTCGACGCCCGCGCCGATCTCACCCTGCAAGGAGCGGATGAGGGAGCGCACCGCGCCACTGTAGGCCTGGCCCCACGGGTTGCCGATGCGTGTGTTGATGGCGTTCGCTTCTTCGGCTGAGGCGCGCGCGCCGGTCAGGTCGCCACCGAAGCCGGTCCAGTTGGCCAGGCCGGTCAGGCCGTCGGCCAACATCGGTTCGTTGCCCAACGCTCGCCAATGGGCCACGGCCTCGCCCATCATGGCCCGGGCCTCCTCCATGCGCCCCAGGCTGCCCAACGCCTCGCCCAGGTCGTTGAGCAGGTAGGCCGTTTCCTCGGCCAGCCCCAACTCGCGGGCCAGCGCCAGCGCCCGTTCGCCGTGGGTGGTGGCATGCTCCAGGTTGAAGACGTCGAAGCGATCGATGTTGAGCAGATTCCAGAGGATGCGCACCTCGGCCGGGCGGTCGTCCAGCGCCTCGGCCAGCGCCAGCGCGCGCTCCATGAGCGCCCGTCCGGCAACGGGGTCGTAGAGTGGGGTGACGTTGGCCCGCAGCCGCCCCTGGGCGATGACCGCGGCCAGTTCCAGCGCCGGTTGGCCGCGCGCCACTCCCAGCTGCTCCAGTTCGGCGAAGACGGCGTCGGCCTCGGCGAAGCGCGACTCCAGCTCCAGCGCCCGACCGCGCGCGGTGAAGAGGTGAATGAGGCAGTCGGCGTCATTGCCGGCCAGGGCGATGGGCAGGGCGCGCTGGTAGTGGGTGATGGCCTCGGCTGTGGCGTTCAGCCGCAGAGCGGTGTCGGCGGCGGCGATCAGGTAAGGTAGGGCGCGGTCGGGGGCGCTGCCCTCCAGCAGGTGGTGGGCCAGCGTGGCCGCGGTCGTGTCGCCCGACGGCTGCTCCAGCACCTCGGCCAGCCGCAGATGCAGGGCGCGGCGCTCCCGCATGAGGATGGTGTTGTAGGTCGCCTCGTGGGTCAACGTATGATGGAAGACGTACTCCGGTTCCGGCGCGCGCGCCACTTCGCGCACCAACTCCATGCGCTGTAACTCCAGCAGGTGGCGGTCGAGGCTGTCGGGTTGCTCGACCAGGGCAGCCAGGGCCGAGCGCGAGAAGGCGCGGCCGACGACCGAGGCGATTTGCAACGTGCGGCGCGTGTCCTCGTCCAGCCGGTCGACGCGCGCCGTCAGCAGGGCTTGCAGCGAGTCGGGCAGTTCAAAGCCGGTTGACGCCGCCGCGGCCGTCCATGTCGCCCCTTCACCCTCGCGCACCAGGTGACCGCGCTCGATGAGGTTGTGGACGACCTCCTCAACGAACAGTGGGTTGCCCTCGGCCTTGGCCAGGATGGTGTTGCGCGTCGCCTCCGGCAGCGGCAAGCCCTCGAGCAGCCCATCGAGCAGCAGCAAGCTCTCACCGTCGGTCAGTGGGTAGAGGGTGGCCTCGTCGAAGCGGTGGGGGTAGTCGCGCTGGGCGGCGTCGCGCAGCCGCCAGCCGTGGGCGCGGCGGTCGCGGCGCATGGCACACAGGAAGAGCACTGCGGCGCTTTCACTCAGGCGGAGGAGGTGGGTGAACAACGCCGTGGAGGAGGCGTCGGCCCATTGCAGGTCGTCGAGAACCAGCACCACCGGCCCGGCGGCGGCCTGTCCCCGCCAGAACTCGTCCATGCAGGCGACCAGTTGGGTGGCGAACGCCTCGCCGGTCAGTTCGTGGCCCGGTAGGTCGGGCGAGACGCCCAGCAGGGTCTCCAGCACGCGGCGATGATCGGCTGTCGCGCCGACAAGGGCGTCGTCGAGGCGGGCGCGGATGGCCTCGGGCGAGTCGTGGGCCATGATACCCAGCACGCCGCGCAACAGGCGGGTGCTCAGGCCATAGGGCTGGGCCGTCTCATAGGCGTAGGCCGAGGCGACAGCGATCTGCGCCCCGACGGGCGGGGCCAGCCGCTCAAGGGCTTCGTCGATGAGGCGTGTCTTGCCCAGCCCGGCGTCGCCATTGAGGAAGATGATGCCGCCGCGCCCGGCGGCCAGGCCGTCGAACGCGCCGCGCAGCAGCTCCCACTCGCGCAGACGATTGACCAGCGGGGCGTGAAACTTCACCTGGAAGCGGCGAGACTCGACGCCCGTCCGCCGCCGCAGGACACGATAAGCCGACACCGGCGCGGCCTTGCCCTTGACCTCAATGCCGCCGAGCGGTTCGACCTCGAACTGCCCGGCGATGGTGCGCAGCGTGTCGTCGGTGATCTGCACCGTGCCGGGCACGGCCGTTTGCTCCATGCGCGCGGCGACGTTGATGGCGTCGCCCAGGGCACTGTACTCCAGGCGCAGGTCGGAGCCGACCGCGCCGACGACGACCAGCCCGGTGTTGATGCCGACGCGCACGTTCAGCTCGCGGGCGCGGGGCGGCAGGTTGGCGCGGAACTCGGCCATGCCGGCGACGATCTCCAGCCCGGCCAGCACGGCACGGCGCGGGTCGTCTTCGTGGGCGATGGGCGCGCCGAAGAAGGCCAGCAGCCCGTCGCCCATCAGCCGGGCGACGGTACCCTCGTAGCGGTAGATGGGGCGCACCATGCGCTCGAATGCACCGTTGATGATGTCGCTCCACGCTTCGGGGTCGAGTTGTTCGGCCAGGGCGGTGGAGCCTTTGATGTCGCAGAACAGCATGGTAACGACGCGGCGTTCGCCGGCCATTGTGCCGGAGCGGCGGGCGGCGCGCAGCTTGTCCTGGAGTTCGCGCGGGATGAATTGCTGCCAGGGATCGGTAGGCTCTGTGGTGGGTGGGGCGAGTGATGCGGGCGGCACAGGCGGCGCGGGCGGAGTCTGCATCCTCAGATGCGGACGAGTGTCGGATGGCGTGGACAAAGCAGGCGAAGTTGGATCAAAGGTGGGCCGGTCGGGTTGTGCGCGCGCAGTGGTTGCGGCAACTGTCCACGCTTGAGGGCTGAGGGGGCGGCCGCAGCTGTCGCAGAAGTTGACCCCCGCCGCGGCCGTCGCGCCGCAGGTGGGGCAGGTGGACAGCAACAAGTAGCCGCAGTTGCGGCAGAACGCGGCCCCCTCCCGATTGGGCGCGCTGCACCGGTCGCAAATCATCTCTTTTCCAGAAGAAAGACCTCACGCCAAGATCGCCAGGGGCGCGAAGGACGCTAAGAGAGTAACGCAAAGGTGTGAAGACGCAAGGGCGCGAAGTCAGGGCAATTGCATCTGGAAGGGTGGCGCGCCGATGACGCAGCTTTCGCGGATTGACGCGGGTCGGAAAGCCGGAGCCTGGCCCACGCCTTGGCTTAGGCCGCGATCATTGACTGCAACGCCGCCAACGTGTCGGCCTCGGCGACCGTCTTATCCCGCCGCCAGCGCAGGATGCGTGGGAAGCGCACGGCCACGCCCGACTTGTGCCGGCCGCTGGCCTGGATGCTTTCGAAAGCGATCTCCATGACCAGTTCCGGTCGCACGGCGCGCACGGGGCCGAAGCGGTCTTCGGTGTTGGCGCGCACGAAGCGGTCGACCTCGGCGATCTCGGCGTCGGTCAGGCCACTATAGGCTTTGGCGAAGGGCACCAGCTCGCCCGCGCCGCGTTCGTCGCCGTTCCACAGAGCAAAGGTGTAGTCGGTATAGAGGCCGGCACGGCGTCCGCTGCCGCGCTGGGCGTAGATCAGGACGGCGTCGATGGTATAGGGTTCGATCTTCCACTTCCACCAGTCGCCGCGACGGCGGCCGACGCGGTAGGGGGAGCTAAGGCGCTTAAGCATGAGGCCTTCGACGGCGCGGTCGCGGCTCTCTTCGCGTAGCGACGCGAGTGCAGCCCAGGAGTCGGCCGTGATGACGGTCGAGAGGGGCAGCCATTCACTGGCGGTCTGGGCCAGGAGTGCGGCCAGTTGCGCCCGGCGCTCGCTGAGCGGTCGTTCGCGCCAATCCTGCCTCTGCCATTCCAGCAGGTCGTAGACCAGCAGGACGACGGGCGTATCGGTTAGGAGCTTGCGGCCGAGGGTCTTGCGGCCGATTCGCTGTTGCAGGGCGGCGAAGGGTTGCGGGCGGCCGTCGGCGAAGGACCACGCCAGCAGCTCGCCGTCGAGTACGCAGTCGGGCAGGGCCTCGGCCGCGGCGGCGACCTCCGGGTAGCGGTCGGTCACCAGCTCCTCACCACGCGACCAGAGGAAGGTCTGCCCGTCGCGGCGGACGAGCTGGGCGCGGATGCCGTCCCACTTCCACTCCGCCTGCCATTCGGCTACGTCGCCCAGCGCCGCCGGGTCGCTCTCCAGCGGATAGGCCAGAAAGAACGGGTAAGGGCGGGCCAGGTCGGCTTCGGCGTTGGCGCCGGGGTCGTCGGGGCCAACGAGGGTGCTGTAGAACGCCGGCGTCGGCTCCCACGATCCCATGAGGCGGTGGGCGATGGTGGCTTCGGGCAGGGCGGCCGTCTCGGCCAGGGCACGCATCAGCAGGCGCTGGGAGACGCCGACGCGGAGGCCGCCGGTGATGAGCTTGTTGAGAACGTAGCGGCCGGGGTCGTCGAGTTCGGCCCAGGCGTCGCGGACGGCGGCGCGCTGGGCGGCCTCGTCTTTTTCGCGTAGCGGCAGGATGACACCCTCGACCCACTCGGCCAGGGGGCGGTCGGCCGTTTCGGTGGCGTCGGGCAGCAGCAGGGCAGCCACCTCGGCCGAGTCGCCGACGGCGTGGTATGCTTCTTCTTGCAACCACTCTGGCACCCCGGCCAGTTCGGCCGCCCAACGGCGCAGCAGCAGGGCGGAGAGCAGGCGTTTGGGGCGTCGGCCGCTGAGGAAGTAGACGGCCCAGGCGGCGTCGGCCGGCGGCGCGGCGTCGAAGTAGGCGCGCATGGCGGCGACTTTGTCGTTGGTGCGGGTGGTGGCGTCGAGGGTGAAGTACAGATCGGCAAAGAGTCTCATGCGCTACATCGGTATCCACATCTGCTTGCCCATCCACTCTGCTGGCTCACTCGCTTCAGCCAGCAAATGGAGTTGTTCAGCCAACTGATGAAGGGTTGTCCCCTCACGAACCTGAAATACGCCCCAGTGTGCTGAGTATACCACAGCCTAATCCTCCTCATCGCCCAGTTGCTCGCCGGTGTAGGGCGCGGCCAGCTCATAGGCCTCCAGCCCGCTCTCGCGCAGATAGCGGGCCAGGACGGCGGTGTAGCCGTGGGTCACCAGCACCCGCGACGCGCCGCCGGCGGCGATGGCTCCCAGCAGCCCCGGCCAGTCGGCATGGTCGGACAGGACGAAGCCGCGATCGACCGAGCGGCGGCGGCGCTGGCCGCGCACACGCATCCAGCCGGAGGCGAAAGCGGCCGATACGTCGCCGAAGCGCCGCAGCCAGGGCGTGCCCTGGGCAGAGGTGGGGGCGATGATGAGCGCCCGCGACCACTCTGTGCGCGGCGGTGCGTCGCCTACATAGGACCAGTCGGGTAGAGCGACGCCGGCGGCGCGATAGGCAGCGTTCAACCGGTGCACCGCGCCATGGACGAAGATCGGCCCGATCGTCGCATCGACGCCGGCCAGGACGCGCTGCGCCTTGCCCAGAGCGTAGGCGAAGAGGACACTGGTGCGGCCGGCGGCCTGGTTGGCCCGCCACCAGTCGTTGACCGCCGTGAAGACGGTTTCGGCCGCCGGCCAGCGATAGATGGGCAGGCCGAAGGTCGCCTCGGTAATGAAGGTGTCGGCGCGCACGCTCTCGAACGGGGCGCAGGTGGGGTCAGGGTCGGTCTTGTAGTCACCGCTGACGACCCAGGTCTCGCCACCGTGGGCCACGCGCACCTGGGCCGAGCCGAGGATGTGGCCGGCGGGGTGGAAGGAGACGGCCACACCGTTGATGTGGGTCGCCACGCCGTAGGGCAACGACTCGATGCGCGCCTCCGGCCCCATGCGCAGGCGCAGGATGCCCTCGCCCGGTGTGGCGCACAGGTAAGCGGCCGAGCCGGGGCGGGCGTGGTCGCCGTGGGCGTGGGTGATGACCGCGCGCGCCTCCGGCTGCCACGGATCGACGAAGAAGTCGCCCGCGGCGCAGTAGAGGCCGTGATCGGTGTGGGTCAATACCATCTCTGCATTATAATTACGAATTACGAATTAGGAATGAGAAACGCTTCTGAACTCGTAATTCGCAATTCCTAATTCCTAATTTCCCATTATGCTTTTTGACCTACCGCTCGACCAACTGGAGACCTACCGCCCGCCGCGCAGCGAGCCGGGCGACTTTGACGCCTTTTGGGCGGAGACATTGGCCGCGGCGCGCGCCTTTCCGGTGGCGGCGACGTTCGCACGGCTGGATGCCGGGCTGAGTCTGATCGACGTGGACGACGTCACCTTCTGCGGCTATGGCGGCCAGCCGATCCGGGGCTGGTTCCTGCGTCCGCGGGGGGCGACCGGGCCGCTGCCGTGCGTCGTCGAGTTCATCGGCTATGGTGGCGGGCGTGGTCACCCCCATGACTGGCTGCTGTTCGCCGCCGCCGGCTACGCCCACTTCGTCATGGACACGCGGGGCCAGGGTAGCACCTGGCGGCGCGGCGACACGGCCGATGCTGAGCCGGACGGGGGCAACCCGCAGTTGCCCGGCTTCATGCCCCGGGGTGTGCTCAATCCGGCGACCTACTACTACCGCCGCGTCTTCACCGATTGCGTGCGGGCCATCGAAGCGGCGCGCAGCCACCCGGCGGTGGACGGTGGGCGCGTGGCCATTAACGGCGGCAGCCAGGGGGGCGGCATGGCCTTGGCCGCGGCCGGGCTAGTGGGCGATCTGTCGGCGGCGATGATTGACGTACCCTTCCTGTGCCACTTCCGCCGGGCGACGACCCTCACCGACGCCGACCCGTACGGCGAGATCGCCCGTTTTTGCAAGACCCACCGCGACAAGGTGGCGACGGTGTTCGCGACGCTCGACTACTTCGACGGGGTCAACTTCGCCGCTCGCGCGTCGGCCGCGGCGTTGTTTTCCGTTGGGCTGATGGACGACATCTGTCCCCCCTCGACCGTCTTCGCCGCCTACAACCATTATGCCGGGCCAAAGGAGATACGGGTATGGCCGTTCAATCGGCATGAGGGTGGGGAGGGGTATCAGGCCCAGGAAAAGCTTGATTTCCTTCGCAAAGTCTGGGATTGATTCTTGACTATGACCAATAAGTGGCGTTTGGTAGGGTGCATAGATGATATAGTGCACTGTGTAGGCACAGTATCATTTGCTATTCTGTCTTTCAATCACCTTGATCATCATTCAGGAGGAATCCCGTGGTCGATTCTCGACGGAGTTTGGCATCGGCTCTGTGTGTCGTAGGCTTGCTGGCCCTTACCGCCTGGGCCTATCGTGGTGATGTGTGGCGGCTGATCGGGGGCAACGCGGCAAGCGCGTCACCGAGTGACAGCTTTAATCCTTATCCGGCACAATATTTACCGGCAGTGTTGGTCTTGCCTACCCCTTCGCCTGTGCCCCCGCCATTGGCTGTGCTCCACGTTGGACTGCAATTGCGTTGGGATGGTTCCGGCTACATTTTCTTCGATGGTTATAGCTGGCGTCCAGGAACCCACCTGACCCGCATTATCGACCAGCAGGTCGATAGTGATACGGTTCGCGAGGCCGGCCGTCAGTGGTATAGTCCGAACCCACTCAACTTCAGCGAAGATAACTGGTATTGCCACCGCAACACAGTTACCAATAGGGCAGAAACGTGCTCGGGGGAGGACGATCCGGCTTGGAAGTGGGGATATCCCTGGATCATGCCCTCAGATGTGGGGTTGGCTAACGGCCAGCGTGCGACAATCGATGGCCAGGCGTTTGATGTCACTGGCCCGCACACGTTTCTAACCGGCTACGGCGAAGAGGCAACTTTCTGGCGGTTAAGGAATCGGAACCGCTTCCTGTATCACTACAGTGGTGGCGAATGGAAGCAGTACGTCGAAGCAGGCGACGTGACACTATTATACGAGGTAGGAAGCGGCATTCTCCTCTACGACAATGTCAAGCGTACCTACTACAAGAACGACCAGTCGACTAGCAACTACGTCCAATATGAATCACTCATCAGCGAGAATGCTGGTCTGCTAAACGTTTCGGCTGAGTTGCGTGGGCCGTTGCCGAGCGTAATAGCTGAAGAGAACGCCCTGTCGACCGACATGGCTGCAGTGCTGGCCCTGTCTCTTATACACATCTGACGCTGCCGACGAGCGATCTAGTGTAGATCTCGGTGGTCGCCGTATTATTAAAAAAAAAAAACAAAAAAAAAGAGAAAAACAAAGTCTACTTCAAGAAACAACAGACTACAAATAAGAAAACACAAGCGAAGTAGACGTATAGTGTCAGACA
>CALLZA010000029.1 GCA_937858165.1 uncultured Ardenticatenia bacterium | reverse complement strand
AGTCTTCATCCGTATCTGTCATACCCCCCCGTCTCACGTCACTCTGTCCCCCTGCCCGACCGTCTACCGTCTCTTCGATACCGCATCCTCCCCCCCCCGTGGTGCGATATGTTTTTTTTTTTAATGATACGGCGACCACCGAGATCTACACTAGATCGCTCGTCGGCAGCGTCAGATGTGTATAAGAGACAGGGCACGCCGGGGCGGCCCCAGCTGAGCGCCAGCCCGTCAGTCGTGACGGTGGTTTGCACCGCGCGGCTCGCGCCCACGTCCGGCCCGCCCAGTTCGCGCTGGCCGACGACGCGGCCGTTGCGGACAAAACGCACCGTCGTCACCGCGGCATCGGGCACGGGCACGTGGGCGACCAGCAGCCGTGCCGCTGCGCCCGTTTCTTCTGCTTCCAGCAGCGTGGCCGGGTGCGTGGCAATGATAGCGCCAGTAACGTCCAGCAGTTGCGCGGTATAGCCGCTATCGTCGGCCGGCAAGGACCAACCGCTCAACCGGTAGACAGGCAGCACGTTGACCGGCGACGTTCCGACCGCGCGGTTGGCGTCACCGCCAGTCGCGCCCGTCGCCCGCAACAGCAGCCCATCGCTCGGCTCAGTCGATTGGGCCGAGTGGGACAGCTGATCGCTCAGCAGCCCCTCGTACGTGTAGTCGGAGACCCACTCCGGGCCGCAGTAACTCATCATGTCAAAGTTGGCCGCCGGCGCCAGGAGAACATCATCCTCCGTATCGACCCCATAGACACCGATAGTCGCGTTCGGATACGGGTAGTGCGGATCGACACTGTTGGGGTTGCCACATGGCGCGTGGCGGCGGCCGAAGTTGTGACCCAACTCGTGTCCGGCCGAGTTGCCAGTCGCCACACCCACATCGAGGCCCAACGACACACGCTGACCAATCCAGCCCAGGCCCGACACACCCCCCTCGAACCAGGTCGCCCCGGACGCGTTGAAGGTCGGAATAAGGCCGTAGTAGACCGCCGGCGAACCGATGCCCACCTCGGCTGCCCACAGCGTCGTCAGGCTATCCAGCAGCCGCTGCCACTCGCCCGGCTGGCGCAGGTCACCGCTGAAGGCAAACGGCACGTGGTAGGCGACATCGATCCGGCTGACCGGAAAAGCGCCGCGCAACCAATCACTGATCGGATCATGGGGGGCGTCGGCAAACTGCTGGCCGGTGCGCGTGTCGGTGTAGGTGATGGGGATGATCGTCAGTTGCAGCGGTGCAACGTCCACGAAGGAGAAGTGCGCTGTGTGGCTATTGTTGCCCTCGTCGGCCTCGGGTACGGTGTTGACGGCGTCGATCGTCGCCGTGAGGGTCACGTCACCGTCCAGCCACGACAGCGGCAGCTCAAAGTTGAAGGTGCTGTTCAGATCGTCGGCCGTCGGCTGGGCAGCGACAGCTTCCGGGCCAAGGGTCAGCGAACCAAGACTGGTACCACCCCGCTGGGCATAGACCGTCACTTCGGCCACCGGCGGCGTTGTGGCCCCCGTGGCCTGAGCAAAGACACGAAGCAGGGCGGGCTTGCCGGCGATGAGGCTCACCGAGTTTGTCGCCGTCTGCACCGTCTGGAACAGGCCCAGATGCGCAATTGTTAAATCCTGCGTGGCCGTCACTGCCGGGCGTTGCAGAACAGCCGGCATGAAGACCGTTTGTGTGGCGCGACGTTGCGCTGCGGCATGGGTGGTTCCCCCACTCCCCAAATGCATCAGGGCAGCGGCCAACAGCAGCACAACGATAGCCAGTAGCCTCGTTGGGCGCTCTCGCATAGGTTTTCTCCGTCTATTTCAGGCGGCGAACGCAGAAAAAAGGCCGACTTCGAGCCCTTCCACCACATCAGGCAAGGCAACACACAGAGTCAAAACCGCCGCACTTTCCGTATAGTACGCCCGGTGCGTTAAAATATGCATTACAACAAATGACGCGCCAGTCGGCCAGGGGTGTCAATAGCGGAACCATCGATTACACAGATTACACAGATGGGTCGCCGGCCAATCTGTGTAATCCGTGGTCATGGTTTGGTTCATTCGAGGACGGGTTCAAGGGTGAGTGGTTGGAGGTCGGCCAGGGGCAGCGTGTGCTCACAGCGGGTACACTTGGCCGTCTCCTTGTTGTCCTGCACCAGCACACCCTGACAAACGGGACAGGGCTGCGGCAAGGGGCGCTTCCAGTTGGTCCAGTCACACTGGGGGTAGTTAGCGCAGCCGTAGAAGATGCGCCCCTTTTTGGTGCGCTTCTCGATCAGTTCGCCGCCGCAATTAGGGCAGGTGACACCCTGTCTCTTATACACATCTCCGAGCCCACGAGACCGTACTAGATCTCGTTTGCCGTCTTCTGCTTGAAAAGAAACAAATAATATTGTTGCTTACGTAATGCCTCCTCAAGGTGCCGAAGGGTAGCCGGCCTGAGCGGACACACGGCAACACTGAGACTACACAACA
>CALLZA010000028.1 GCA_937858165.1 uncultured Ardenticatenia bacterium | reverse complement strand
TGTGTGCAGTAGTTGGTTCGTGTATATACTGATCATTCATGAGAGGTGGTATGGTTAGAGATAGATGCCGAGACGGTTCTCGTGTCGGCAATTATAGTTGATTTGTGGTCTGTGTACACTGTGTTACGTTTATTGATTTTTTTTTTCAAGCAGAAGACGGCATACGAGATCTAGTACGGTCTCGTGGGCTCGGAGATGTGTATAAGAGACAGGCCGGCAGGCGCAGACGATCATCTGCGGCGAACCATGACATCTCGCCGGACGACAGCAGCGGCGCGGGAAGGGGCTGGGTGGCCATGACAGCGGCGCGCTAGGCTGCCGCGCGGGCCAGCGCGCCGCGCTTCACGAAGGCCAGTTCGTTGCCATCGGGCAGGGCGCGATAGACCAGTTCGTCGGTCAGTTGGCGCATCATGTGGACGCCCAGCCCGCCCAGCGGCCGATCTTCCAGCGGCAGGAAGATGTCCGGCGGCGGCACGCGCGTCGGGTCGAAGGGCGGGGCGCTGTCGGTCAGAATGACGCGCAGATCGTCGTTGGCGACCTCGACGCAGAGGATCACCGGGCCAGGTTGGCTGTTGTAGCCGTGGAGCAGGACGTTGGTGACGGCCTCATTAACGGCCAGCACCAGGTCGCCGGCATCGTCCTCGCTGCCGCCGAGAACCAGAACGGCCTGCTCCAGGAACTCGCGCATGTCGTTGAGGTCGCGCACCTGGGCCGTGTCATAGCGCATGGTCAGGGATTTCATGCGAATGAGTGGACGGCCGCCGGAACTGTGTCGTGGATTTCGAGGAACATGTCGTAGCCGGCGGTGGAAAGGGCCTTGAGGGCGTTCTTCGACGGCTTGACGAGTTTCAGGTGGGCCGACCTGTAGGTGCCGCGGGCAACGCCCTGTGACGCGGTCGCTGCTTCGTCGGCGTCGCGCAGCAGCATGTAAAGGGTATGGATGGCACGCAAGCCGGCGCTGCTGATGTAGGGCACCTGGCTCAGATCGAGGACGAGGTTGCGCGTGCCGTCGGCTAAAGCCGCGTTGGCCCGGGCGACCAGCGCTTCTTCTGCGACCAGATCGCCTTTCAATTGCAGGATGATGACTGGGACGTGGCCCGTTTCGCGCCAACTGGTGATATCCATGTTAACCGTCTCCTTTCTTGCTGCCTGTGAGACTATCTTCGGCGCCATTTCTCGCGCGGTGGGACTATATAGTACATAGCCGGGGGCCGGCGGTCAACGGGTTCACCATCGGAATTATGCGGCCGGCTCGACTTGGCGTGTCCAGGCGTAGTCGGTGTCCAGGAGCTTGAACCCCGCCGCTTCGTAGAGCCGGCGGGCGGTGTGGTGATCAAGGCCGGTCTCGACGCAGGCTACGCGCGCGCCCGCCTCGGCCAGCCGGCGCAGTCCTTCGGCCATGAGTGCCCGGCCCAGCCCCAGGCGTTGATAGGCCGGGGCCACGCCCAGCGGCTCGAAGACGCCCAGCCGGTTGGCCTCGTCTAGCCAGAGAAGGGCGAACGCGGCAAACTCGCCGTCCGGGGCAACAACCACGATGTCGAGTTCCGGTCGGTAGGTAGGGGAGTGGCGGACGCGGGCGTGTCGCTCGGCCGTCATCCACGTCGATTCGAAGGCCGCGCGTTGGACGGCCACCCGCTGCTCGGCTTCGGCCTCGCCTTGCACGGCGCGGATCGTGTAGCCATCGGGCAGGGCAGGTTGGGGAGCGGGGTCGGGCACGGGCTGGCCGTAGACCACCAGCCCCCGCTCCGTTCGCCGGTAGCCGCGCGCGCTCAGGGCGGCAATCCGCGCCACGTCGCCCGTAAAGGCCCAGGCCACCCAGGGAGCAACCGCGCCCTCGGCGGCGTGGGCAGCAAAATAGGTCTCGCTCCAGGCCAGCGCTACGTTGTGCAGGGGCGGATAGTCAGGATGGACAACGATGTCGACCTGCCCTTCGATGGGCCAGGCGAAGGCGACGAGCTGCCCGCTGTCGAACCACAGTTGCGTCTGATAGATAGAGCGCGGGTCATCTTCCGCCACGCGCCACCAATCCAGATTGCCGATGGTGGCGTAGACCGGCGGGCCGGTGCGCGCCACTATCTCTACCAGCAGGCGGCGGATGAGGTCGTAGTCGGCTTCCGATTCAAAGGGGCGCGAGGCCAAGCCGCCAGCTGCCTGAGTCATGGCTACCTCACTCACGGTGGCCCCACGGTTGGGGCCGGTTTCGTCCGGCTTCATAGAGCACAATGGCCGCCGCGGCGTTGACGGAGTAGGAGCTGTCTCTTATACACATCTCCGAGCCCACGAGACCGTACTAGATATCGTATGCCGTCTTCTGCTTGAAAAAAAAAAACACCTACTATTATCATAGCGCGTGTTGTCATTCACATAACTACGACTAACAAGACTCAATACCTAACCACTCACGCAGCGGAAACTTAGACCGATAACACTTGACACCCAGACATGTAA
>CALLZA010000027.1 GCA_937858165.1 uncultured Ardenticatenia bacterium | reverse complement strand
TTATTGTGCGTACAGGTGTGGTAGACTGGTATGTCCGTTTGGATTTTTGTTTCAAGCAGAAGACGGCATACGATATCTAGTACGGTCGCGTGGGCTCGGAGATGTGTATAAGAGACAGATCTTGGGCAAGGCGACGGCGTAGGGCGGGTTGGTAACCGTCCCTACAAAGGAGAGTGCCCTTGGTGATCTGCCTGATGCCGTTTACAATCGCGGCGCTGACGTAAGCACATCAGCCTGAGAGGAAAGATGCGATGAAGCGACGACAACAATTCACCGCAATTATCGAGCGCGAGGATGATGGGTATGTCGCCACTTGCCCAGAACTCGATGTTGCCAGTCAGGGTGGAACGGTCGAAGAGGCGCGCGATAATCGAGTGGAAGCGATCGAGCTACTCTTAGAGACGGCTGATCCGTCGGAGATCGAGAGCAGACTCGACAATGAGGTGTTCGTCACTCAGGTAGGAGTACTCGTTGGGTAAGCTGCGCGTGTTTTCCGGTCGAGAGGTCTGTGACATCCTCGCTGACCACGGTTTTATGAGGGTGCGGCAACGGGGGAGCCACATCGTTATGCAGAAGCGAACGGCTGACACCACAATTACTGTGCCCGTGCCCGATCACAAAGAAATCCGGCAAGGTACACTGCTATCAATTATTCGACAGGCTGGCCTCCCCCGCTCGCTTTTCGAGTAGCACATCGCGCGAAAAGGTGTTGCCAGGTGGATTGGTATCAGAGAGAGATTGTCCTATCCCCTCGCCCCCGCGGCTTTCACCTCATCACCCGCGAAGTCGTGGGCCAGATGCCGGAGATCGGCCGCTTCGCCGTCGGCCTGGCCCACCTGTTCATCCGCCACACCTCGGCTTCGCTGGCCCTCAACGAGAACGCCGACCCCACCGTGCGCGCCGACATGGAGGCGTACTTCAACCGCCTGGCCCCGGAGAACGCGCCCTACTACCGCCACACCAGCGAAGGGCCGGACGACATGCCCGCCCACCTGAAGGCCGTCCTGCTGGGCAGCAGCCTGACCATCCCCATCAGCAACGGCCGCCTGGCGTTGGGCACGTGGCAGGGCATCTACCTGTGTGAGCACCGCGACGACGGCGGGCCGCGGCGTCTTGTCGTCACTTTGTCTGGACAACCCTTATAAGAAGCCTGAGGTCTTTTCCAACCAGTGTAACTTGTATGCATTGTCCATTTCTACGCTTACACCTGCGTCACGTTGCACAATCGACAACCCCCACCGTTCTGCTAGAATTCTCCCCCATGAAAGAACTATCCCGCGTCGTCAGTAGCATTCCCCCATCCGAAACCCTGGCGGTCAGCGATAAGGCCAAAGCCCTGAAAGCTGCCGGACATGATGTCGTCGCCCTGGCCGGCGGCGACCCCGACTTCGACACGCCCGACTACATTACTGCGGCGGCCTTCCAGGCCATCGAGAACGGCGCGACCCATTACCCCGCGCCGATGAAGGGCATCACCCCCCTGCTGGAGGCCATCGCCGCCAAGATGCAGGCCGACAACGGCGTCAGCGTCAAGCCGGGCAGCGACATCGTCGTGACGCCGGGCGGCAAGTGGGCGCTCTTCCTGGCCCTGTCGGCCATCCTGAACCCCGGTGACGAGGTGCTCTACCTGGAGCCGGTGTGGGTGTCCTACCCGCCGATGATCGTCCTGGCCGGCGGCACGCCTGTGGCCGTCACCCTGTCGGCCGACGACAACTTCCGCATCACCGCCGACCAGTTGCGCCAGAAGGTGACGCCGCGCACCAAAGCGCTGATGGTCAACTCGCCCAACAACCCGACCGGACGGGTTCTGACACAAGAAGAACTAGACGCCATCGTCGCCGTGGCGCTGGAGCACGACCTGTACGTCATCTCCGACGAGATCTACGAGACGATCATCTTCGACGGCCGCCAGCACCTCTCGCCGGCGGCCGTGCCGGGCATGGCCGAGCGGACGCTGACCATCAACGGCCTGTCGAAGTCCCACGCCATGACCGGCTGGCGGCTGGGCTGGCTGGCTGGGCCGACGCCGATCATGAAGCTGGCGACGCAGATGAACAGCCAGACCGTCTCCTCGGCGGCCAACTTCACGATGCACGCCGCCGTCGCCGCCCTGACCGGGCCGAAGGAAGTGACGCGAGCCATGTCCGCTGAGTACCAGAAGCGGCGCGACTTCATGGTCCCGGCGCTCAACGCCATCCCCGGCGTCGAATGCCTCGATATCGAAGGCGCGTTCTACCTCTTCCCGCGCTTCCCCAACAGCACCAAGAACAGCGCCGAACTGGCCGAGGCGCTCATCGAAAAGGCGGGCATCGCCTCCGTTCCCGGCGGGGCATTCGGCAAGAGCGGCGAGGGGCACGTGCGCTTCACCATCGCCACGGCCATGAAAGACCTGGAGAAGGCGGTCGAGAAGCTGGCCAAAGTCGCGCACGAGTTGTAAGACCTCACGCAAAGGCGCAAAGGGGCAAAGAACGCAAAGAAAAGATTTTCCCTCCTTTGCGTCTTGGCCCCTTTGCGCCTTTGCGTGAGCCTCTTACCTCAATGACTCAGGATTTGGGAGAGGAACTGCCGCGTCCGCTCGTGTTGTGGGTTGGCAAAGAACTCGTCGGGCGTGTTCTGCTCCACGATGAGGCCACCGTCCATGAAGATGACCCGGTCGGCCACAGTGCGGGCGAAGCCCATCTCGTGCGTTACGGCCAGAACCGTGTAGCCGGATGTCGCCAGGTCGCGCATCACGTCCAGCACTTCCTTGATCATCTCCGGGTCGAGGGCGCTGGTCGGCTCGTCGAACATCAGGATGAGTGGCTCCATGCACAGCGTCCGGGCGATGGCCACGCGTTGCTGCTGGCCGCCGGAGAGCTGGCCGGGGTACTTGTCGGCCTGCTCCGGGATGCCGACGCGGGCCAACCAGTGGCGCGCCCGCTCCTCGGCCCGTTCGCGCGGCCAGCGGCGCACGTGCATGGGGGCCAGCATGATGTTCTCCAGCACGGTCAGGTGGGGAAAGAGGTTGAACTGCTGGAAGACCATGCCCACCTCGCGCCGGACCTCGGCGATGTTGCGGATGTCGTGGCTCAGCGCGATGCCGTCGACGATGATCTCCCCCTGCTGGTGTTCCTCCAGCCGGTTGATGGTACGGATGAAGGTCGATTTGCCCGAGCCGGACGGGCCGATGATGACGATCACCTCCCCACGGCGCACCGTCAGGCTGACACCGCGCAGCGCCTCAAAGTCGCCATACCACTTGTGTACATCACGGCAGACGATGATCTCATCGCCGTGGTCATGGGTATAGGTATGGTCGTGGTCGTGGCTATGGGTGTGGGTCTCGTTGCTCATATCCCTCTCTCCCGTGACGCCCGCCGCGCCCTGAGACTCCCGCTCTTCTTTTTCATTCCTAATTCGTAATTCCCCATTCCCTACCGCTCCCCCACTCCCAGCCGCCGCTCCAGCCGCCGGCTATAGGTCGCCATCAGCAGGTTGACCGAGAAGTAGATGAAGGCGATAAAGACGTATGGCTCGCGCCGCACGCCCAGCCAGTCGGGTTGGGCCGAGATGAGGTTGGCCACACCCAGCAACTCGATCAGGGCGACGATGGCCACCAGTGTCGTGTCCTTGAACAGGGCGATGAACTGGCCGACGATGGCCGGAATGACTGCCCGCAACGCCTGGGGCAGGATGATGAGGCGGTACTTGGCGAACGTGCCCAGCCCCAGCGCGTCGGCCGCCTCATACTGCCCGCGGGGGATAGACTGCAAGCCGCCGCGTACATTCTCGGCCAGATAGGCGGCCGAGAAGAGGGCCACCGCGGCCAACACGCGCCACGTCCCGCGGAACTCCACCCCCGGCGGCAGGAAGATGGGGAAGATGATGATCGACATGAACAGGATGGTGATCAGCGGCACGCCGCGGACGACTTCGATGTAGACGGTACTGAGCAGAGCGACCAGATTGCCGCGAAAGGTGCGCGTGATGAGCACGGCCGCCGGCACCAGCAACACCGGCCACAGCGCCAACAGCCGCCCGCCGGTCGTCGTCGCCTCGCGCAGGCCCGGCAACGACTGCGTAGCCAGCAGATAGACCAGCAGGAGAAGCGTCGCGCCCCACACCAGCCGGCCCGGCACGCCGTGGACGCGGCTGCGGCGGCCGAGGGCCAGCACCAGCCCCAAAGGAAACGAGGCCAGGATGCCGAAGACAGCGATGATGACCGTCAGCAGCAGGCCGCCCCAGGCAATATCGGGGTTCAGCCGCGGCAGGAGCGACCCCTCTTCGCCCACACCGACCAGCAGCAGCAGGCTCAGCAGCGGCGTCAGCAGCCACAGCAACGTCAGCCCGCGGCGCAGCGGCGAGCGGCGAAAGACGGCCCGGCGGTAGACGAACGGGCTGACCGCCAGCAACACGGCCAGCCAGGCCAACAGCACCCACAACCGCCCATCCCCCTGGCGCGGGAAGCGAAAGACCATCAGGTTGCGGAAGTTGTCGATGACCGCGCCCCAGTTGGCCCCCGGCTCTTCGTGGGCGGCCAACTGGGCCTGGGCGGCGAGGGAGTCAGTCGTGAAGCTGGCCCGCGCCACGGCCCAGCCGAAGAAGCCGCGCCCCAGTCCCAGCAGCACCAGCAGCAGCAGCAACGTCAGCAGCGCGTTGCCCAATGAGTTATAGAGGTTTTGGCTCAGCCAGAGCGTCGTCGGCGAGTGGCGGCGTGTCAACTCGGCCGCCGCCGTGGCCACGACGGAGACACCCCAGACAGCCAGGACGACCAGCGTCGTCAGCGGGGCGTCGGCCAACTGGCCCCAGACGACACGCGCCGTCACATAGGTGAGCAACAGCAGCCATAGCGCCAGCCCCGGCCGCCGCCAGAGGTGCTCACGCAGATAGTGGCCGAGGCTGAAGTGACCCGCCCCTTCGCCGCGCAACACGTCCCGCACGTTGTGGTAGAGTGTCGCCATCTTATCGCTCCACCAGGGCAATGCGCCGGTTGTACCAGTTCAGGAAGAACGAAATGATCAGGCTGAACGACAAATAGGCGGCCATAACCAGCACAAAGACCTGAATGGCCCGGCCCGACTGGTTGAGCGTCGTGTAGGCCGTTGACCACAGGTCGGGGTAGCCGACGGCGATGGCCAGGCTGGAGTTCTTGACCAGGTTCAGGTACTGGCTGGTCAGCGGCGGGATGATGACCCGCAGCGCTTGGGGCAAGACGACCAGCCGCAGCCGCTGCCCTTCGGACAAGCCCAGCGCCCGCGCCGCCTCCGTCTGCCCCTTGGGCACGGACAGGATGCCGGCGCGCACGATCTCGGCGATGAACGCGCCGGTGTAGATAACGAGGCCGATGAGGATGGCGGCGAAATTGGGCGACAGCTTCAGCCCGCCGACGAAGTTCAGCCCTTCGATGCGCGGCACGTCCAGCCGCAGCGGCGTCTCCGGCAGGGGGACGATGACGCTGTCGGGGATGGCCGCCGCTGTCAGGGCCGCGCGCGAGAGAACGAGCAGTTCGCAGTCGCCGTCCAGGTAGGCTCGGATGGCCTCGTTTGGCCCGGGGGCGCGCTCCACTTCGTAGGGCACGGCGGCGCGGCGCAGCAGGGCGGCGGCGTTGGCCTCGGCCGGCGCGCCATCTACCGTACATAGCGACACCGTCGCCGCCTCGACCTGCTCCGGCGTCAGCGTGCCGGCGGCCACGGCGGCCTCCACCGCGCCCAGATCGTCGACGCCCAGTTCAGCCCGTGCCCGCGCCTCAACGTCGGCGAACGAGGCGATGCCCGAATCAGCCGCCACCAAAAAGCCCTGGTTGCCCGCCCCAGCGGCGGCGGCCACAAACCAGCCGGGCACGGCGAAGAGCAGCAGCGCCAGCAATGCCCACAGCGGGCGGCGCGTGGTCCGGCCCAGCCGCCGCTCGCGCCGCCCCAACAGCCACCAGACCGCGCCCGCGGCCAGCAGCCCCGCGCCGACCAGCGCCAGCCACACCGTCGCCGACGGCATGAGCACCACGCCCGGCAGGTTGATGCCCCGCTGGCTCAGATAGATAGGCAGGCCGAACGGTTGCGCCGCCTGGCGAATGGGCGGCAGGAGCAAAATGACGCCGAAGAAAAGGAAGAAGAGTTGCAACAGCAGCGGCGTGTTGCGGATGATGTCGACGTACCAGCGGGCGATGGTGCGGATGAGCCAGTTCGACGACAGCCGGGCGATGCCGGTGGCCACGCCCAGGATGGTCGCCAGAACGATGCCGAAGAAGCCGACCTTGGCTGTGTTGAGCGCGCCGACGAGCAGGGCGCGGCCGTAGGAGTCGCTGGGGTCGAACGGGATGACCGTCTCGGCAATGGCGAATTGGGCGTCGAGGCGCAGAAAGTCGAAGGCGCAACGGAAGCTGCTGGACCCATCGCGACAGAGGAACTGGTTTCCGCCCAGCCGGCCCATGTTGCCGGCCACGTTGCGACCCAGCCACACCAACCCGGCGACGACCAGGGCAAAGAAGACGATCTGGGCCAGCACACCCAGCACGCGGCCTGTCTCTTATACACATCTGACGCTGCCGACGAGCGATCTAGTGTAGATCTCGGTGGTCGCCGTATCATTAAAAAAAAAAAACATCCGACCTATCCGCACGAGCAGTACGCGCATATAGAAAACCAACTACCAAACAAAGACAAAGATACATAACTACAGAG
>CALLZA010000026.1 GCA_937858165.1 uncultured Ardenticatenia bacterium | reverse complement strand
TGTGTCTTCGTCGTGTTTTTTTGTGTTTTCGTGTTTTTTTTTTTTTAATGACACGCCGACCACCGAGATCTACGCTAGACCGCTCGTCGGCAGCGTCAGATGTGTATAAGAGACAGAACGTATCGCCATCGTCCGTCCCGGCGTAGAGATCGCGCAGGGGCGTGCTGTGGGCCAGGGCGTAGAGGACGGGCAGCGTCTTCTTGCGCGTCGTAATGTCGGTGCTGACCGACTTGCCGATCAGCTGCTCGTCGCCCCAGATGCCGAGCAGGTCATCTTGCGCCTGGAAGGCCAGGCCCAGATTGAGGCCGAAGTTGGCGAAGTGGGCTACGCGGCTGTCGTCGGCCCCGGCTACCAGCGCCCCTAGCTCGGCGCACAGGGCCACCAGCACGGCCGTCTTGCCGGTGATCATCCTTACGTATTCATCAACCGCGACCTCTGCCTGAGTCTCGAAGCGCATGTCGGCGTATTGGCCGCCGGTCAGGGCAACGCAGGTCTCATCGAAGCGGCGGAGGCCACGCACAACGGTTGCTGGTGTCACGCCGCGGTCGGACAGCCGCCCCAGCGCCAGATGGGCCAGGGCGAACATGGCGTCGCCGGTGTTGATGGCCTGCGGCTGGCCCCATAACGTCCAGACCGTGGGCCGGCCGCGCCGGGTGGGGCTGTTGTCCTCGATGTCGTCATGGACAAGCGAGAAATTGTGGACAATCTCGACCGCCGCCGCCGCGGGCAGCGCCTGCTGCCAGGGGCCGCCGGCAGCGGCGCACGCCAGCAGGCACAAGATCGGCCGGATGCGCTTGCCGCTGTTGCCTCCTGCCGGTCGCAACGCCTCGTCGGCCCAGCCCATGTGGTAGTGGATCATGCCGTAGAAGGGATCGGCGTCGCTCTCGACGCGCAGTACGCTCCGCATCTCGGCTTCGATGGCCGGCAGGAAGTCGGTGGTCAGGGTTTCCAGTTCGTTGCTCATGGAGATGATGTAACCACAGATTACGCAGATTTCACAGATGTGTTAGAGCCTCACGCAACGCGCGCCAAGGGCGCCAAGAATGCGAAGGGCAATGTTCTCTTGGCGCGCTTTGCCTAAGGCTCTGCAGATAGTAACACCAAACTAGAAGCGGGTATAGAGCGGCGTGTGGCCCAGGGCGGGGAGGTCGGCCGCGCCGGCGCAGAACATAGCCACGCGCAGTTCATCGGTGATAGTCGCCGCCAGTTCGGCCACGCCGGCCGCGCCGTCGCGGTCGGCGGCGCGCAAGAACTCACCGGCCAGCCCAACCAGCGACGCGCCCAGCGCGATGCACTTGGCGACGTCGATGCCGTCCTTGATGCCACCGCTGGCGAAGAGGGGCAGACCGGGCGCGGCCTCCCGGCAGTAGCGCAGCGAGACGGCCGTCGGAATGCCCCAATCGATGAACGCCCCGGCGACTCGCGCGTGGCGGGCCGTAGGCGCGCGGTGCATCTCCACCTGGCTCCACGACGTGCCGCCCGCGCCGGCCACGTCGATGGCCGCCACACCGGCGGCGGCCAGCCGGCGGGCGTCCGCGGCCGAAAAGCCCCAGCCCACTTCCTTGGCTACGACCGGCACGGGCAAGGCGCGGCAGATGGCTTCCACCTTGCCCAGTAGCCCGGCGAAGTTGCCGTCGCCCTCCGGCTGCACCGCCTCTTGCAGGGCGTTGAAGTGCAGAATGAGTGCATCGGCTTCGATCATGTCCACGGCCCGGCGGCACTGGTCCAGGCCATAGCCATAGTTGAGCTGCACCGCGCCGAGGTTGGCCAGGAGCAGGATGTCGGGCGCCACGTCGCGCACCTGGTAGGTAGCCTCTAGGGCGCTGTCTTCGATGGCCGCGCGCATGGAGCCGAGGCCCATGGCCATACCCGCTGCCTGTGCCCCGGCGGCCAATTCGCGGTTGATAGCCTGGGCGCGGGCCGTGCCGCCGGTCATGGAGGAGATGAGCAGCGGGGTGCGCAGACGTTTGCCCAACACGTGGACGTGGGTGTCCACGGCCGATAGATCGAGCTCGGGCAGGGCGCAGTGCATGAAGCCGTACGCCTCCAGGCCCGTTGTCAGGCGCTTGAAGGTGACGTCTTCTTCCAGGTTGATGCGGATGTGGTCGGCCTTGCGCCGCTCGTGGATGTCGGTCATCGGCTCGGAGGCGGCCGGATGGTTCCCTGGCTGCTCATCGCCGTCGGTTGCGGTGGATGCGTCAATCATATCGTCAGATTATAGAATCACGACGGACGAATGACGAGTAAAGCGACTTGATGCCGCCAAATTTCGGGCGATTCGCCCGCCGCGCCCGCCGGGAGTAAAATCGCCGGCGGCGTTCGGTTTTGTGGCCGCGGTTTGGCTGCCGCCCGATTGCCTACGTCGTCTGTTTACTGGAGAGGATCATGCGTGTACTCATCACCGGCGCCGCCGGCTTCCTGGGGTCGCACCTGAGCGACCGGTTCATTGCCGAAGGTCACACCGTCGTCGGCATGGACAACCTCATTACTGGCAACATGGACAACATCGCCCACCTGTTTGGGCATGAGCGCTTTAGCTTCATCAAGCACAACGTCAGCCAGTACATCTACGTCGATGGCCCGCTCGACGCCGTGCTGCACTTCGCTTCCCCGGCCAGCCCCAACGACTACCTGGAGCATCCCATCCCGACGCTCAAGGTCGGCTCGCTGGGAACCCACAACACACTGGGTCTGGCCAAGCACAAGGGTGCGCGCTACCTCCTCGCCTCCACCTCGGAGGTCTACGGCGACCCGCAGGTGAACCCGCAGCCGGAGAGCTACTGGGGCCACGTCAACCCCATCGGCCCGCGCGGCGTCTACGACGAGGCCAAGCGCTTTGCCGAGGCAATGACGATGGCCTACCACCGCTACCACGGCCTGGAGACGCGCATTGTGCGCATCTTCAATACCTATGGCCCGCGCATGCGCCTGAACGACGGCCGTGTCGTGCCCAACTTCATCTATCAGGCCCTGACCAACCAGCCGCTGACCGTCTATGGCCGGGGCACCCAAACGCGCGCCTTCCAGTACTACTCCGACCTTGTCGAGGGCATCTACCGCCTGCTGCACTCCGACGAGTCGTACCCGGTCAACATCGGCAACCCCCACACTGAAATCAACATGCTGGAGTTGGCCGAGCACATTGTGCGGCTGTCGGGCAGCCATTCGCCGATCATCTGCGTCGAGCCGGCTGACGACCGCTTTGTGGACGATCCGCAGGTGCGCCGGCCCGACATCACTCGCGCCCGCACTATCCTCGGCTGGGAACCGCGCGTCCCGGTGGAGCAGGGGCTGGCCGAGACCATCACTTACTTCCGGACACGAATTTGATCGCTCGTCGGTTGCCCCTATTCGGCACAGGCGCGGCGTGGCGGGTTGGGCTGGCGGCCCTGGCCATCCTGCTGGCGCTGCTCATCGCCCGGTTGCCCCTGCCGCTGGCCGGCGTTTTGGTGGTCGGGGCGGCGGCCGTCCTCCTGACGCTCGTCCAGCCGCTGGTCGGGCTGGGGCTGGCCCTGTTGCTTGGCCCATGGGGAGCGCTACAGAACGTCGCTCTCGGGCCGACGCTGCTCGACACCGGCCAACTGGCCCTGTTGCTGACGCTGGCCGTCTGGCTGGCGTCGTGTCTGGCCCGCCGCCGGCTGGTTGTGCCCTCCACGCCGTTGAACGTGCCCTGGCTACTGTTTGTGCTGGTAGCGCTGGTGTCGCTGCTCGACGCGCCGTCGGTCGGGCTGGGGCTGGTCGAACTGGTCAAGTGGCTGCAAATGGGGCTGGTCGTCTGGCTGGTGGTCGACGTGGCCCACAATGGGGCCCACAATGGGGCCCACGCCCCGATCGGCCCGGCGGCCGTGGCCCGCGTGCTGCTGGCGCTACTCCTATTGGCCGGGCTGTCGCAGGCGCTCATCGGCATCTGGCAGTTCGGGCTGCGCAACGATGGCCCGGAACACTTCATCATTCTGGAACGCTTCTACCGCGCTTATGGGACATTTGAGCAGCCGAATCCGTTCGGTGGCTACATCAGCCTGACGGCGCTGCTGGCGCTGGGGGTGACGATGGGGCTGCTGGCCGACCTCAGAGGTCTCAGAAGACCTCTGAGGTCTTGGATGTGGCCGGTGTTCGTCGCTTTCTGCGCCGCCGCGGCCACGCTGGCGCTGGTCTTCTCGTGGAGTCGCGGTGCGTGGCTCGGCTTCCTGGCCGGGGCGGGCGTACTGGCGCTATTTAGTGTGCGACGGTTGGCGCTGGGGCTGGGCGTGGGGGCGGTCGCCGCGGCCGTTCTGGGGGGCGGGCTGTGGCTGGGTGCGGCCGCCGGCTTTGGCCCGGCCCTGTCCGTCGCCGACCGGCTGGCCGGCTTTGGCGACGAGTTCGCCCTGGGTGACGTGCGCGGCGTGGACATCAACGACACCAACTACGCCGTGCTGGAGCGGCTGGCCCACTGGCAGGCGGCGGCCGACATGGCCCGCGACGACCTGTGGACGGGCGTTGGCTTCGGCAACTATGCCGCGGCCTACCCGCGCTACGCCCTCATCAACTGGCCCGACGCGCTGGGCCACGCCCACAATTACTACTTGAACCTGCTGGCTGAGGTTGGCCTGCCGGGTCTGCTGGCCTATCTGATCTTCTGGTTGGCGGTCATCTGGCAGACCATTCGCGCCGCTCGCCGGCTGGCGTGGCCGGAACGTGGGGTTGCCGTGGGGTTGTTAGCGGCCTGGGCGGCATTGGCAGTCCACCATCTCGTGGATAAACTATATGTGAATAACATCTACGTTCACCTGGGGGCGATGCTGGCCTTGCTACAATTGCTGTCTGCGCCCGGCATGGACAGGGAGCAACGACCGGGCACACCAATGACGCAGCGTTCACCCACGGTCGATGCATAAATTCTGCTGGATTGGTGGTTGCCGGGCGAAAGGCAACGAGGGATGTCTAGGATGATTACAACGCTGGAAGAGGTATCGACGCGCCTGGGTGTCAAGCCTAAGGAGGCGAAGCGCTTCGTCAAGTTCCTTATCGTCGGCGCTATCGGCTTCGTCGTCGATTTCGGCATTTTCAACCTGCTGCTCAATCCGGTCAACCGCTGGGTTTCGCCCGGTCAATGGCTCTACACACTGCTGGCCGGCTTCGGCTTTGGCGATTACTTCATCACCCATCTCGGCCCGTCCATCGCCTCGGCCATCTCCTTCGTCGCCGCGGTCGTCAGCAACTTCCTCTGGAATCGCTACTGGACCTATCCCGACTCGCGTTCGCGCTCGCGCCGGCGGCAGTTCACGATGTTCTTCCTGGTCAGTGTCGTTGGCGTGTTGATTCGTATCCCGATCGTCTTTGCCATGACGCCGATCTTTCGCTCGCTGGTGGCCAGCATTGGCCCGCTCCAGGCGTACACGACACGCCTGGCCGACAACCTGTCGCTGATGGTGGCGGTGGTCGTCGTTCTGTTCTGGAACTTCTTCGCCAACCGGCACTGGACCTATAACGACGTCGAGTGATGGCCGGACAAGGGGCCATCATCGGCATCGACGCGACGGCGGCGCTAACGCAGGGCGGCGGCATCGGCCGCTATACCCGCGAACTCATCCGCGCCCTGGTGGCCGAAGCGCCGCACAACCACTACACGCTCTTTTCGGCCCGGCCACCGGCCGTTCTGCCGGTGGCCGACTCACTGCCGGTTGCGCCCAACGTGGCGCACCGCCCCGCACCGGTGGACGAGCGCTGGCTCTACCGGCTGTGGTATCGCGCCGGTGTCCCGTTGCCGGTGCAGCTCTTCACCGGGCGCATCGATCTGTTCCACTCGCCCGACTTTGTGTTGCCCCCCGTACGTGGCGACGTGCCTACGCTGCTGACCGTCCACGATCTCTCCTTCGTCCACTATCCGGCGACCTTCCCGGCCAAGCTGGTGGCCTACCTCAACCGCGTCGTGCCGCGCTCGGTAGCTCGCGCCAGCCACATCCTGGCCGACTCCGAATCGACCCGGCGCGATCTGGCCGCCGTCTGGCGCGTGCCCGACGACAAGGTGACCGTGCTGCACAGCGGCGTCAACGAGCGCTTCCGACCCGTGACGGACGCGGCGACGCTGGGCGCCGTGCGTGCCCGCTACGGTCTGGGCGACCGCCCCTACGTGCTAACTGTCGGCACCGTCCAGCCGCGCAAGAACTACGAGCTGCTGGTGCGCGCCTTCCGGTCGGTGGCCGAAAGCCTGCCCCACGTGCTGGTCATTGCCGGCGGACGCGGCTGGCTGTCCAACGGGCTGCGGGCGGAGATTGACCGCCAGGGGTTGGCCGAACGGGTGCTACTGCTCGGCTTCGTCGACGATGCCGATCTGCCGGCGCTCTACTCGGCGGCCGATCTGTTCGTTTTCCCCAGCCTCTATGAGGGGTTCGGCCTGCCGCTGCTGGAGGCGATGGCCTGCGGCGTGCCGGTCATCAGTTCCGATGCCAGCAGCCCTGTCTCTTATACACATCTGACGCTGCCGACGAGCGATCTAGTGTAGATCTCGGTGGTCGCCGTATCATTAAAAAAAAAAACAACCCAAACACCTAAGCACCTGTCAGCAACCAAACACATAAGCTCACACTCCCCCAAATCAATCACATGCTCAACAACAAGGATAATGGCAACATAACCAAAAAGCACATCATGCATAGTCATATAGA
>CALLZA010000025.1 GCA_937858165.1 uncultured Ardenticatenia bacterium | reverse complement strand
GTGTCGGAAATGTGGGTCGCGTTCGGCAGGTAGTTGCTATTGAAGAGCCGCACTTCAGCGAGGGAGTCGCCATTTTTCAGGATCGTTGTCGCCGGGCCAAAAGTATGGCGGTTGCCGATGGACATGCCGAGAGCCGGGCCCGATCCGTTCTCCAGCGGGAAGTTGAAAACGTAGTTGGCGGCCAAATCCAGCGTGCCGACCAGCGTGCCGGCGGCATACTGAGCGCCGTTGTCGGTGATGCTCTCGAGGTAGACTTCGAGGTTGCCGCCGTTGCCGTTGCTGACTTGACCATCCAGCACGGGGCCGCCGCTGTTGCCTCGCTCGCTGGGGATGGCGGTTTGGAGTATCTTCTTGCCGTCCCCCTCGCGCCGGCCGGGAAGGCCGACGGCGACAACCACGTACTCCGGGCCGCGCGGGCCGGAGCGCACGCGGGCGCCGGCGGCAAGCGCGGCTGTGGGGGACGGAAGGCGGCGACGTTCATCGGCAGCGACGGCTTGTCGAGTCCGAGCCGGTGCAGCGCGATGCTGAAGCGCCGCGCGATGATTTCCGCCAGCGGCCCGCTACCGCGCTGGCGCGTGCCGAAGCTGCTGTCGTATTCCTTGCCGCCGTGCCTCTGGCGCATCAGGCTGTAGATATGGTCGGCGCGACCGGACTGATTGGCGTCGAGCCAGGCTCGGAACAGGGGCTTCACTTCATGCGGCAGGCGCAGCAGGATGTAGCCGGCCGACCCGGCGCCTGCCGGCCTGTGTCGTGGTCGGCTATTGTGTCTCCGTTGTCCGCCCCCCCCGCCGGCCGCGGAGCGCGGCGGACCCCAACTCTTAGGAGATGTCCGTTCTCCCCGGTCTGCCCGCCGGCGCCCCCCCCTGCGCCGCCGCCGACCCGGACGCGCGGCCGGCCGCCTTCGTCGCCGCCTATGAGGGCGTCACGCCCTTCGACGAGACGCCCGGCCCCTACGCCGGGCCAACCTACGACGCCTTCGCCCTCCTCTGGCTCGCCTTAGCGCAGGCTGAGGAAACAGGGGGCGGCATCACCCGCGCCACTGTCCAAGAGGCGCTGCGTGGATTAGAATACGAAGGCATGACGGGGACGGTGTTCCAACCCTGACTGCCCTTATGGAAAAAGCATCCACAGATTACACAGATTACACAGATTCGACTCTGAATCTGTGTAATCTGTGGACGTTTCTATAACTCGGAGCGACCGCATGGTAATCAGACGCATTCTCGGCCTCATCATTCTTCTGACCGCGCTAGTTATCTTTAGCGCCGGCCTCTACGCGGCCTACACCGTCGACGATGCGCTGACCGAGGTGGGCGCGGGCATCCGCGACAATCTCGCCCTGGCTTCACAAAGTCTGGACACGGCTCGCAACACCCTCGCCCTGTCACGCGACACCTTCAGCGACGTCAACGGCGGGCTGGGCACCGCTGTCGCCGCGACAGCCAACGCCTCGCTCACCGTGCGCGACAGCCGGCCGCTCATCGACAACGTCGGCGTCGTTGTCACCCAGGAAGTGCCGGAAGCGGTCGAGGGCATCCAGAACGCGCTGCCCAACATGATCGAGGTCGCCGGGGGCATCGACAGCACTCTGCGCACCCTCAGCTCCATCGGCATCGACCGCACCATCAACCTGCCCTTCGGCGGCTCCATCCCGCTCCAGTTCGACCTGGGCATCGATTACGCCCCGGCCGTACCCTTCGACAACACCCTGCGCGGCTTCCAGGCCAGCCTGGAGGGGCTGCCGGAGAGTATGCGCGGCCTGGAGACCGACTTGCAAACGACCAGCGCCAATCTGGACGCGCTGGCCATCGACTTGCAGGCCGCGTCGGACAATCTGGCGATCATCAACAGCCGCGTCGGCGAGGTGCTGCCGCTCGTTGACCAGTATCTGGCCCTGGCCGACCAGGCGGGCGCGGCCATCGACCGTGTTGATGCCAACATCGACGCCCAACTGGACGCGCTGCGTCTGGGGGCCGTCGCCGTCCTCGTCCTCCTGGCCCTGTCGCAACTCGCGCCGCTCTACCTGGGCTGGGAGCTGCTGACCGGGCGGCGCAACCCGGCCCGCCACGTGCCCATCGCCAAGGGGTCGGCAACCGGTGACGCGCCCACGGCCGTCATCGCCGCGCCGACGACGACGGTCATCGCCCCCCACCCCGCGCCGGAGACAACGGAGCTGCCTGAGGAGGCGTGGTCAGCCGTCGCGCCGCCGGAGGATCGTGGCACACTCTAGCCACCGCGCCCGACCGGCGCTGCTCATCCTCATCTTTGGGCTGTGGTTGGCCGCCTGTCGCGGCGCGACGGGCGGGACGACGCCGGTCGCCGAGCGCGCGGTGCCGGTCGAAACCACCTCGGCGCTGCAACCGACGCCGACCCTGGCCGCGCCGGGCGACGAACCGGCCGCCCCGACCGAGGGCGACCCCCTGCGCCCGCCAACGCCGGTCGTCCTGCCCTCGGCCACGCCGCTGGGCGCGCCGGCCGAAGCGCCGGACGAGGCCGCCGCGGCCGCCGGCGCGGACGGGACGGCCCCCCTCCCCGGCGAAGCGCTGGAGCTGGCCGCCGGGGGCCAGACCACCGCCCCCCTGCCCACCGTCCCCCTGCCGCCCGACGCCACCGCGCCGGAACTGCTGGCGCTGGGCCAACGGGCCGCGGCCGAAGGCGACCACCCGACGGCCGCCGCTGCCTTCCGTGCCGCCACGGACGCCGGTGGGCTGGGCGCGCGCGCCGCGGCCGAGGCGCGGTTGGGCTACGCCGTTGCCCTGTTCGACGACGGTCAATATGCCGCCGCGGCCGAGGCGCTGGAGGCGCTCTTGCAGGAGCCGGACGCCGCGGCTCCCGCGACACGCGACGCCCTGGTTGCGCCGGTCGATATTCCCGACGCGGCGGCTTTCTATCTGGGCCGGGCGCGGGCGGCGCTGGGCGACCACGCCGCGGCCATCGACGCCTTCCGCGCCTATGCCGAGGCCAACCCCGACATGGCCGCCTACGTCCAACCGCGCATCGCCGACGCCCACCTGGCGCTGGGCGACACCAACGCGGTCATCACCGCGCTGGAAGCGGCGACCACGGGCGCGGCGCAGCGCTTCGTCGTCGTGGAGAATCGCGGGCGGCTGGCCGGGCTGTTGCTGGCGCGCGGCGACACGACCGGGGCCATCGCCCAGTACGACGCCATCCGCGACGTGGCCCGTACCGAGGCTACCAAGGGGCAGATGACCTATCTGGCCGGGCTGGCCGAGCAGCAGGCGGGCAACACGGCGGCCGCCCAGGCCCGCTTCCTGGCGGCCATCACCGACTACCCCCGCGCCGCCGAGAGCCACGCCGCGCTGGTGGCCCTGGTGGAGGCGGGCGTGCCCGTCGATGAGTACCAGCGCGGCGTCATCAACTTCTACGCCGGGGCCTACCAGTTGGGCATCGACGCCCTGCGCCGGGCCATCGCCGCCGCGCCGGAGACGTATCCCAGGGACGCCCACCTCTTTCTGGCCTGGAACTACGAGAAGTTGGGCGATCTGACCAGCGCCCTGGCCGAACTGGACGCCTTCGCCGACCACGAGCCGGCGCGGGCGCTGTTCGAGCGCGGCGAGATGCTGAACCGGGCCGGCCGGGTGGATGAGGCGCTGGCGGCCTACGACGAGTTTGTGACTGAGTACCCGGATGCGGCTGAGACGGCCGCTGTTCAATGGACGGCGGCCCAACTGGCCGACGGGACCGGCAACGCCGCTGATGCCGCCGGGCGCTACGTGGCCCTGGCCGACGCCTTCCCGTTCGACGGCAACGCCCCGGCCGCCCTCTATCGCGCCGCTGAGTTGACCGACGACGAGGACGGCGCGGTGGCCCTCTGGCAGCGGCTGGCCGAGCAGTACCCGGCCAACGAGTACGGCGCGGCGGCTCTCTTCCGGCTGCTGCGGCTGGCCGACGCGGGCGAGGCCGAGGGGCTGGACGCCGCGGCGCTGCGCCGACAGGTTAGCTCGCTGACCCCCAGCAACTACTTCGCTCTGCGCGCCATCGACTTCGCCGCCGGCACGGAGCCGTTCAGCGCCGCCAGCGAGATGGTCTTGCCCGACGATCCGGCCGACGGCCAGGCCGCGGCCGAACTCTGGCTGCGCGAGCGGCTGGTGGCCGCCGGCGTCGTGCCGCCGGAGGCGCTGGGCGCGCTGTCGGCCGGGCTGGCCGCCGAGCCGGGGCGGCGCATCGGCGAGAAGCTGTGGCAGTTGGGGCTGTACGAAGCGGCCAAGGCCGAGCTGGAGACGGTGCGCGAGGCGTATGCCGATGACCCGGTGGCCAACTACCAGCTGGCGCTCTACTTCCAGGAGTTGGGCCTCTACCGCTCGTCGATCATCGCTGCGGCGTCGCTGCTGCGCCAGGTGGGGGCGACGGTCTTCGACGCGCCGCGCTTCCTGGGGCGGCTGGCCTACCCCGCCCACTACGCCGATCTCATCCTGCCCCTGGCCGAGCGCTACGGCTATGACCCCCGCCTCCAGTTCGCCCTGGTGCGCCAGGAGAGCCTGTTCGAGAGCATCGCCCGCTCCACCGCCGCCGCCCAGGGGCTTAGCCAGGTCATCCCCGACACCGGGGCGTGGATCGCCCAGCGGTTGGCCTGGCCGGACTTCACCAACGACGATCTGTTCAAGCCCTACGTCGGCCTCAACTTCGGCGCGTACTACCTGAGCGAGCAACTGCGCAACTTCGACGGCCAGGTTCACGCCGCGCTGGCGGCCTATAACGCCGGGCCGGGCAACGCCGCCCGCTGGGCCGAGACGGCCGGGGCCGACCATGATCGCTTCTTCGACACGGTCGACTTTACCGAAACGCGCCTCTACATCGAGCGCATCTACGAGGGCTTTAACGCCTATCGTCACCTTTATGGCTCAGAACAATAGGGATTAGGGGCCAGGTTCCAGGGGCCAGGGAAGAGCGCTCTTCCCTGGCCCCTGGAACCTGGCCCCTTCTGCAAACCATGTCCTTCGACTGGCAGACTGAAGACCGCGATTGGCAGGAGGACGAGACGCCGCGCCGCGGGCGACCGCGTCCGGCCGACCTGCCGCCGCTCAACGAAGCGCTGTTTGACGCGCCGGAGCAGCCGGTAGACAGGGCGGCGCCCGCCCGCCGCGGCCGCCGCCCCCTGTTCCTGCTGGCCGTCGTGGCGCTGGTGGTCGCCCTGGCCGCGGTGCTCTATTGGCAACTGGCGCGGCGGGCCACGGCGGCCGAGACGCGCCTGACGGAGGAGATCGCCGCCAGCCACGCCACCGTCCTCGACGCCGCCCGCCGCGGCGACGGCGAGCTGTTCGTCAGCTTCCTCTCCGGCCGCGACCGGGCCTGGGCCGAGGCGCACGAGAAGCTGGTGCGCGACGGCCGCTTCGTCGACCGGGCGGCCTTCGGGCTGGCCCTGTCGCCAACCGCGCCCGTCTCGCCCACCGTCAGCCTGTCGCCCGACCTGCGCGCCGCCGAGTTGACGCTGCCCCAGACGTATGAAGTGGCCGTCGGCAACGGCCTGACCGAGACCGTGGGGCTGCAACAGACGGCCATCTATCGTCTGGGGCCGGATCGCTGGCTCTTCGCCCCGCCCGACGACGCCTTCTGGGGCGAGACGGCAAGCGTCGGCGGGCGCTACGTGCGCCTGACCTACCCCGCGCGCGACGCTGATTTGGCCGAGCCGCTGGCCCGCGACCTGGACGCGGCCCTGGCCGAGGTGTGCCGCGGTCTGGAGGATTCGTGCCCCGGGCTGCATCTGGTTCTCTCGACGGCTCCGGCGTCGCTCGTCCCCTACACGGTTCCGATCAGCACGTGGGGCGGCGGCAGCGAGATCATCATGCCCACGCCGACGCTCTTCGGCCGGCCGGTGGATGACGCCGGGCGGCGCGCCCTCAGCCGCGTCTACGCCGCGCGGGTTGTGGCCGCGGCGGCGGCCAACACGTCCGGCTGGCAGTGCTGCGACGACGCCCTGTTCTATGGCGCGCTGCTCGACGTCCAACTCTACCGCCTGGGGTTGCGGCCGTGGCCGGTGGGGGCCGTCGAGTATGCCCGGTTGGCCCGCGAGCCAGAGGCATTGCGCACCATTGAAGCGTTGTGGGGACAGGAAACGGCGGCGGCCGACGAGCGCCTGTTGGTTTATACGCTCGTCGATTTTCTTGTGACCCACAGCCGCTTGCCTATCAGGGAAATGCAGTTGCATTTACTGAACGGATTTAAACCCACCTATTGGGGTTGGGTTGAGCGCGCCACCGGCGGCCTCTATGGCTCGCAAGCCGACTTCGAGCGCGACCTGCTGCGCTACGCCGCCGAGCGCGGCCTGGACGCGGCGGCGCTGAACTGATTCAACGCCCTCTAGTCCTGCCCGACGCGGCCCGGACGGCCGCGCTGTGGGTATGGGAGAAGGGAAGTGAACCCATGTCGGCCAATTTCGACTGGCAGACCGAAGAAGACGACCGGCGCGAACACAGCGGTTGGGACGAGCCGGCCGAGGAGAAGCCCCAGACTCCGCGCCGCCGCCCGTCGTGGCGGCTGCCGGCGCTCAACGGCGGGGGGGTGGCGGCGGGGGGGGGGGGGGGGGGGGGGGGGGTGTCTTTTAACCATTCTCGCCGGCCGGCGGCCGATCTAGTGGAACGCTTGGCGGCGGCGGAGACAGACAAAAAAAAAAAAAGCAGAGACGAATGAAGAAAACACA
>CALLZA010000024.1 GCA_937858165.1 uncultured Ardenticatenia bacterium | reverse complement strand
TATTTTTTTTTCTAATGTTACGGGGACCCCCGAGATCTACACTAGATCGCTCGTCGGCAGCGTCAGATGTGTATAAGAGACAGCGACGGCACAGTGAAGCCCCACGCCCGGGCCATGCAGCAGTTCGCGGCTACGCGGCCGACCGTCCAGCCAGCCACGCGCACCGTTACCCTCGACCTCTCACCCGACGACTACTACCGCGACGCCTACACCCACGCCGCCCGGCTCTACAAGGCCTTCCGAAGTGACGAATAAGAAGTGACGAGTTCGGAGATACGAAATATGAGGTACGAGTTCAGACACTCGTCTGACCTAGTGCTTACTGCCCACTGACCACTAGCCACTTTCAGTGTAAACTCCCACCCATGGCCCGCAAGCGAATCCTGTTCATCGGCGGCTCACTGAACATGACCCGGATGACCCACGCCGTCGCCCACCACCTGCAAGACGAGTTCGAGTGCTGGTTCAGCCCGTTCTACTCCGACGGACTCTACAACATCCTGGCCAGCCACAGCCGACTGCTGGACTTCACCGTGCTGGGCGGCAACTTTCGCCGCCAGACCGACGCCTATCTGCGCCGGCACAACCTGCCCATCGACTACCGCGGCGCGGCCCGCGAGTACGATCTCTACGTAGCCACGACCGACCTCTACGTGCCCAAGAATCTGCGGAAGCGGCCGTTCATCCTCATCCAGGAGGGCATGACCGACCCCGAAGGGTTCATGTACCACATGGTCAAGTGGTTCAAGCTGCCGCGCTACTTCGCCAGCACGTCAACCAACGGCCTGTCGCACCAGTACCAATACTTCTGCGTCGCCTCGGAGGGGTATCGCGACTTCTTCATCCGCAAGGGGGTGCGGCCGGAGAAACTGGTCGTCACCGGCATTCCCAACTTCGACGCCATCGCCGCCTATCGCGACAACGAATTTCCCCACCGCGGCTACGTTCTGGTGGCCACATCCGACGCGCGCGAGACCTACAAGCTGGACAACCGGCGCAAGTTCCTGCGCCAGGCGGTGAGGATTGCCGCCGGGCGGCCGATGATCTTCAAACTGCACCCCAACGAGAAGTTCGACCGGGCCACGCGCGAGATTCGCGAAGAGGTTGGCGATGTGCCCATCTACACCGACGGCAACATCGATCATATGATCGCCAACTGCGAGGCCCTCATCTGCCAGTACTCGACCGTCGTCTACGTCGGTATCGTCCTGGGCAAGGAGGTGCACTCCTACTTCGACGAGGATATGCTGCGCCGGTTGACGCCGCTGCAAAACGGTGGCCGGTCGGGGCACAACATCGCCCAGGTTTGCCGCCACATTCTGCTGGGCGAGCCGGTTAAATGGGAGGAGTTCCTTGTCCAGGCCACCTGACCCTGTCGCGCAGGAGCGGGTAGGCAACCCGCCCTGCAAGGTCGTCACGGTTGTTCAGGCGCGCACCGGCTCGACGCGCTTGCCCAACAAAGTGCTGCGCCCGCTGGCCGGCGCGCCGCTGCTGGTGCGCATGGTCGAGCGCGTGCGAGCGGCCGAACTGGCGGGCGTGGTTGTCGTCGCCACCACAACCGAGCCGGGCGACGACCCCATCGAAGCACTGTGCGCTGCGGCCGATATCGCCTGCTTCCGCGGCGACCCACTCGACCTGCTCGACCGCCACTACCAGACGGGGCTGGCTCACGGCGCAACATCTGTGGTCAAAATCCCGTCCGACTGCCCGCTCATCGACCCACGCATCATAGACCGCGTTCTGGCCCACTTCCTCGACCATCCGGGTGAGTTCGACTTTGTCAGCAATCTCCACCCGGCCAGCTATCCCGACGGGAACGACGTGGAAGTGATGACCGTCGACGCCCTGGCGGCGGCCTGGCGCGAAGCTACCCGCCCGCTGGAGCGCGAACACACCACGCCCTACCTGTGGGAAAACCCCGACCGCTTCCGGCTGGGCAACGTCGTCTGGGAGACGGGGCTGGACTACTCGAAGTCCCACCGCTGGACGATCGACTACGAGGAGGATTACCAGTTCATCCGCGCCGTCTACGACGCGCTCTACCCCACCAACCCGCGTTTCGGGCTGGACGACATTCTGGCCTTCGTGGCTGCCAATCCCCCCGTGGCCGCGCTCAACGCCCACTATGCCGGGCAGTACTGGTATCGCAACCACCCCGGCGAACTGAGAACCGTATAGCTAGACCTGACAGGTCTCGGAAGACCTGTCAGGTCTGGGAGTTATTTATGACCCAAGAAGAGATCGAACAACTGGAAGAGATGGCCCTGCGCGTGCGCGAGCACATCATCCGCCTGTCCACCGACGGCGGCTGCTTCACCGGTGCGTCGCTGTCGTGCGCCGACCTGATCGTCTACCTGTACAACCGCGTCCTCAACGTCGGCCCCCATAACTTCGACGCGCCCGACCGCGACTACCTGTTCCTGTCGAAGGGCCACGACGTGCCTGCCCTCTACGGGACGTTCGTCGAGTTGGGGTGGCTGGCGGCCGACCGGCTGCGCAACCACCTAAAAACCAACGACTACATTTACTGGCATCCCAACCGCCACATCCCCGGTATTGAGTTCCACTCCGGCTCGCTGGGCCATCTGCCATCGGTCGCTGTCGGCGTGGCCCTGGACTGCAAGCTGCGCGGCCTGAACAACCGCATCGTCGTCATCACCGGCGACGGCGAGTTGGACGAGGGGACCGTCTGGGAGGCGCTGCCTGTCTCTTATACACATCTGACGCTGCCGACGAGCGATCTAGTGTAGATCTCGGTGGTCGCCGTATCCTTAAAAAAAAAATATACAACTAACTCTCGAACATGCCGCACGTGATACAATACAGATCTCACAGAGAGCCTCACGAATTGATCTGCTGAGGAGAGTCTCAAGG
>CALLZA010000023.1 GCA_937858165.1 uncultured Ardenticatenia bacterium | reverse complement strand
TGTTGTTTTCTCCCTTTTGCCGTGTTTTTTTTATAGTCTGAGTCTCTAGTGCGATTTCCTGCTGTCGTTGGTTGTGAGTTTGTTGTTTTTTTTTTGTTTTTTTTTTGTTAAAGATACGGCGACCACCGAGATCTACACTAGATCGCTCGTCGGCAGCGTCAGATGTGTATAAGAGACAGCAACCTCTCTACCGCCCTGGGCACGGCCTTCGCCGGGGTGGTTGCCGTCGGCCTGCTGAGCCTGTTCATCACCAACGCTGTCGGCCAATCGGATCTGCCCCGATCCCTCCAGCGCCAGGTCAACCTGGATAACGTCAACTTCGTCTCCAATGACCAGTTGGAAGAAGTGCTGTCGCAAACCACGGCCACGGATGAGCAGGTAGCCCAGGCGGTCGCCATCAACGAGACGGCCCGCTTGCGCGCGCTGCGAGCGTCGTTCCTGATTTTGGGCGCAATCGCGCTGCTGGCGATCTTCCCGTCGTTCGGCTTGCCGGACTACTTGCCCGACGACGCGCCGGCGCCGGCAACCGCGCCGTCTAAAGCGTCCAGCAGGAAGGACAAACGCCGGCAAACCATCGCCGGCCGCGCCGGCCAGAACTCACGCCGAGGCGGGAGCGGAGGTAAACAGATTCAGCCCTAGCTGTTCGGAGAGGAACCTGGCCACAAGTTGCCCCTTGATGCTGTTGCCGGCGGCGTCGAGCGGCGGGGCAAACGTACACACGCCGCCCTTACCCGGGGCGACGGTAATGATCCCGCCGCCGACACCGCTCTTGGCCGGCAGACCGATGTCGAATAGCCAGTCGCCGGAGCCGTCATACATTCCCGCCAGGGCCATCACGGCCAGCACATGCTGGCAATTCGCGCCATCTATGAGGCGCTCCAGTGTGCGCGGATTCACCCCGCCGTTGGCCAGTGTAGCCGCCATCACGGCCAGATCGCGTGCCGTCACGTTGAGTGACGACTGGCGGGTGTAGAGGTCGGTCGTCTCTTCCGGCTCGAAGTACAGCCGCTTATAATCGTAGAGGATGCGGGCGATGCCCCGGTTGCGCGAGTTGGAAGCCGTAGCCGAGGCGTATATCTCTTCATTGATCGTCAGATTCCGCCCTGCGAAGCGCGATAGCCCTTCCTGAATGAAACGCCACTTGTCTTCGAGGGTCTTGCCCGGCACCAGGCTGACCGTTGCCAGCGCTCCCGGGTTGACCATCGGGTTCGTCAGTTGGTTGGCGTGCATCTCGATGGCTTTGATGGAATTGAACGGCAAGCCAGTTGGATTGAGACCCACCTTGTGCCTCACCTCGTCCGCGCCCAGCACCTGGCATACCAACGCCAGCGTAAACGGCTTGGCCACGCTCATGATCGTGAACTCAGCGTCCACGTCACCAGCCATGAACTCGCGCCCGCTGACGCCGGTGATGCAGATTCCGAACAGGTGGCGCGGCACAAAGGCCAGCGCCGGGTAGTGCGAGGCGTTGACCCCCTCGTCGTTGTCCTTGAAGCGCGTGTGGGCCTCATCGACCAGGGCCTGCACCATCTCCGCCATGGGCAGGCGGCCGGTGGAAACAAAGGGGTCGCCGGTGGTATCTGGGTGCAGGTCTGTCAAGACGTCCATGTTTCTTACTCCAACGAATCGCGTTGAGGCAATTCTAGACGCTATCGCCCGGACGCGCAGCAATTGTCAGTCGCAGGGGCCGTGCTAGAATGGTCTCCTAGCCGAGCCGAGGTATCCCTTGTCCGCCCGAATTCACAGCCGCACCCGCCGCCGCCAAAAACCGCGCCAGGGCTTCCTGGCCCACCTGCTCGACCCCATCGACACGCTGTCGGAGATCATCTTCAGCGTGCTCATCCTGCTCACGTTTACTTTGGCTTTTCGCATCTTTATGCTGGATGGGCGGCCGTTAGATAATGATTATGTCAACGATCTGATCTGGGCCGCCCTGGGGGCGACGGTGGCCTGGGGCATCATTGACGGCATCATGTACGCTTTGTTCGAGGTACTTGGCCGCAGCGAGCGCCATCGTCTGCTCTGGCACCTACAGGCCGCGCACACGCCCGACGAGGCTTTGACCGCTGTCGCCGACGAGTTCGACTACATCCTGGAACCCATCACCGGCGAAAGCCAACGACAGATGCTCTATCAGGACATCCTCGATCATCTGCACGACAGCCAACCGCGGCCCGTGGGCCTGAAGCGGGAAGACCTGACCGGCGGGCTGGCCTCGGTGCTGGTGGCGGTGCTGGCGGTGACGCCCTCGTTTCTGCCACTGTTCATCTTCCGCCATGACTACGCTTTGGCCATCCGCTTGTCCAACGTCGTCTCGTTCATCGTGCTGTTCGCCGCCGGCTACGAGTGGGGGCGCTACACGGGCATGCGTTCGTGGAAGACGGGGCTGCTGGTCATGGCCGTGGGCGCGCTGCTGGTGGCCGTGGCTATTCCCCTTGGCGGTTGAAAAGAGGAAGAGCCGTGTTCGGGTTGCAGCGGCAGTTGACGTGCGGGGAGCATTATGGGACAATGCGCCTATCGAAATGCCCTCGTAGCTCAGAGGATAGAGCACCGGCCTCCGAAGCCGGTTGCACAGGTTCGAGTCCTGTCGAGGGCACTCCCCACTCTCATGACACATTGCATCATGCCTTTTGACCCCATTTTCCATTACATTTGTCACTAATAGTCATACCTTTTCTCCCCTAGAATACAGTCCAGGCACGTAAGACACAGACCTATATGCTCGCCCTGTGCTGAGGGCGGCCAGACCACCGGCTGCCCGCGGTCGGCCGTTGCGTGCCCAGAGGCTACCTGAAGGAGAATTGACATGGCTGGTGCAGGACTAGACAGCGAAACACGCGAGATGATCCTCGATACCTTGCGCAAGTATGCCGAGCGCAAGCTGACGACGGACTACTTGCTCAAGCTCGATCACGAAGACCGCTTCCCCGAAGAGGTCTTGAAAGAACTCAATGACCCGTCGCAACTGGGTCTGCATTTGCTCTTCATCCCGGAAGAACTGGGTGGCCTGGGCGGCGGCGCGTATGACATCTATCGCGTCTCCGAGCTGATGGCCGCCATTGATCTGGGCGTGGCTACCGGCGTCCTGGCCACCTTCCTCGGCTCTGACCCCATCCGCGTCGGCGGCACGCCGGAACAGAAGGCCCACTGGATGGGCCGTGTGGCCGAGGAGGCGCT
>CALLZA010000022.1 GCA_937858165.1 uncultured Ardenticatenia bacterium | reverse complement strand
TGTTATTTCCTCTACTCCGTCAGCTTCCCGCCACATCTCTTTGTTAATGCTATCCCGGCAGTGGTGTGTTTTTATTTTTTTTTTTTTTTGATTGATACGGCGACCACCGAAATCTACACAGGATCGCTCGTCGGCAGCGTCAGATGTGTAAAAGAGACAGCCCCCCCCCCGCGCGCACCCACGCCTATAACCTCGTCCCCCCCGACACGATCACCCTCTTCCAGGGGCCAATCGAGCACGCCGCCACAGAGTGGGAGGACGGCGAATTCATCGACAACGTGCGCGAAGAGGTGTGGCACACCGTCGTCCACGAGATCGCCCACCACTTCGGCATTGACGACGACCGGCTGCACGAACTGGGGGCGTACTGACCTACAGCCGTTGTTGGTTTTCGAGCGCCGCGGCCGACCGGCGCGTGTTGGCTTCGATGTCCAGCGCCAGCCAGATGCCCTCGCCCAGCAACCGCCAGTAGACCCAACCCAGCCCGCCGCTAATAGCCCCAGCGATCAGGCCGCCGATGATGCCGAAGAAGCCGCTGCCGATTAAGTTGCTGCCGATGATGTAGCCCCAGATCAGCCCACCGAGGAAGCCCAGAACCAGCGATGCCCAGGCCAGGATGTTGCACAGTCCGGCGATGGTGCGCATGGCGACGTAGCGATGGGCGCTTTCGCCATCTGTGGTGGGCAGCGCGGGCGTGGGGGCAATGGGGGTTCGGGCGGGCGTGTAGGCGGGTGGGGCGTAGCCGACCGGCGGCGCGCCGTAGCCCGCCTGCTCTTTGGCGCTTAGGGGCGGTGTCGCCTCGCGCGGCGCAACAGGCGGCGAGGACGGCATGGACTGGCTTGGGTCGCCCATGCCCATCACCAGCGTCTCGGCCGGTGTCAGCTTGTTGCCGCACTTGGCACAGAACTTGGCCGAGTCGGCGTTGGGATGACCACAATTGGGACAACTCACGATGCTCATCACGACTCACTCCTTCTGTTTTCAAGGATAACTATTGCCAAACGTGGCTACATATGCTATAGTACCTTTTACTTGGGTTTCCAAGCGTAGTACCCACAACTGAATAGTGAGCCAAGGTTAGCACTCGTGCCGCTTTGTCGCCACGTATGTTCAATACGCCCACCAAAAGTCATCGGCTGACGGTAGGGTCTGAGTTCGACATACCTGGTTGGGGGAAGGGGGCGGGGCTGCCCTGAGCCGGGAGACAGAGGAGAGAAGCCGATGAAGACAGCAGTATCGTCTTGCGGCAGCATCGTTGCAGCGTCTCAGGTAGCACCCACGCGGGCGATTTGCCCAAAGTGCGGTGGCATTGTTATCTTGCGCGTGCGTCGCCTGATGGCGAACAGTGGTAACAGCTACTACTGGAAGCACGTCGATGACAACCATCCCTGTGAGCGTCAGAAGCCCTTCATGCGTTTTCGCTATGGATAGGGGAGCCGACAGCAGGACTTGATTGCGCCCGTTGGGGTATCGCCCGTGAAAATTGGGCAAAGAGGGCGTGACAAGGCCGTAATTTCGACAACTGAATAGTCCCACCTCTGGCCGTTCGGTGTTAGAATGCGTAGGTAGGCTTATCACCGCCTGCCGCTCGACACCCGTTGGAGACGTATTGACCTATGAATCCAGGCCAGGCTATCCTGTTCACCGTAATCGGCGGCGCGGTCGCCCTATTGGCGGCCGTCATAGTCGCCTTTGCCATCGCGTCCGCCCTGCGTCGCTCCACGCAGCGTCAACTCGACAATCAGCTCAAGGCGCAGAAAGACCTCTACGAAGAGCAGGTGCGCGCGCTGAAAGGTTCGCTCGATGAGCAGCAACAGCAGCAGCAGGAGACCTGGGCGCGGTTGCTGGCCGAACGCCCCGCACCCGCGCCGGCACCCGTTGCCCCCCCGCCCACCTATAGCGACAACGGCCCCGGTCCCGACGTCATCGCCCTGCGCGACCGGCTGGCGGCCGACAAGAACGCCCGCGGGGCCAATCTGCGCCAGGCCGACCTGCGCGGGTTCGACTTTTCCAGCGCCGACCTGCGCGACGCCAACCTCAAGCAAGCCAACCTGCAAGAGGCCAACCTCGCCGCGGCCGACCTGCGCGGGGCGAATCTGGCCGGGGCCGACCTGAAACGGGCCGTGCTTGTCGGGGCCAACCTGGCCGGCGCTGACCTGACCGGGGCCGACCTGAACCATGCCGCGCTAAATGGGGCCGACTTGACCGGGGCCGACCTCAACCAGGCCGACCTGGCCGGCATGATTCTCGACGAGGCCACCCACATCGACCTGAAGTGGCGCACAGCGTGGGAGATCGTCAACCACGGCGCGGCCGGTCGTGACCTGAGTCGCGCTGACTTGCGCGATGCCGACCTGTGGGGGGCCGACCTGCGCGCCGCCCGCCTCTGGGAAACCGATCTGGCCGGCGCTCGTCTGACCCGCGCTGACCTGCGCCGCGCCAAGCTGGCCAAGGCCCGCATCGACGACCGCACCCAACTCGATGACAAGTGGCGGCTCACGTGGGAGATCGTCAACCGCGGCGCGGCCGGGCGCGATTTGCGCGAGATCGACCTGACCGAGGCCGACTTGAGCCGCGCCGACCTGAGCCGGGCCAGCCTGACCAAGGCCAACCTGGCCCGCACCGACCTGACCGGCGCCGATCTGAGCGGTGCGAACCTCAGCGGAGCCAATCTTGGTCGCGCCACGCTCGTTGGCGCCGACGCCCGCGAGGCCAACCTCAGCGGGGCCAACCTCAACGGCGCTGACCTGAGCAAGGCTGACTTCAGCCGGGCCAAGATGAGCTGGACCGACCTGCGCAACACGGTTGTCAGCGAACTGACGCAGATCGACCCCAAGTGGCGGCTGGTGTGGGAGATCGTCAATCAGGGGGCGATGCAACGCGACCTGAGCCGGTCCGACCTGGCCGGAGCCAACCTGCGCGAGGCCAACCTCAATGGCGCGGATTTGCGCGCGGCCAAGTTGTGGCTGGCCGACATGGGCGGGGCGGACTTGCGCCGGGCCAATCTACGCAACACCGACCTGAGCGAGTCCAACCTGGTCGCCGCCGACCTGCGCGAGACGACTCTGCAAGAAACTAACCTGTCCCTGTCTCTTATACACATCTCCTAGCCCACGAACCCGTACTAGCACTCGTATGCCGTCTTCTGCTTGAAAAAAAAAGATACACAGACC
>CALLZA010000021.1 GCA_937858165.1 uncultured Ardenticatenia bacterium | reverse complement strand
CCCCGGTGCCCCGCGCCTGCGCCCGTCTCCACCCGGGTGTTGGGCTGCCCCACGTGTGCGCGGAGGACAGGGTGGGGATGTTGGGCGTCCGCTACCCCGTGCGCGCCGACAAGGCCCGCGCCGAACTGGGCTGGCGGCCGCGCCCGCTGGAAACGGGGATGCTCGATACCTTCGAGTGGATTGCGGCCACGGAGCCGGCCGACGCGGGGCAACGCGAAAAACGTGCCGCGGGGGCTATCCTGCTGGCAGCGCTCGTCCTGCTCGTCCTCTGGCTCCGCGGGCGGCGAGAGCAGTGATCACACTAACCACTGCTTACTGATCACTGCCTACTGTTCTACCCCTGCCATCAACAACCCCAACTTCTCCGCTGTCGCCTCGGCGCGGGGCACGTCACCCATGATGCGCCCCTCGAAGATGACCAGGATGCGGTCGGACAGGGCCAGGACTTCGTCCAGGTCTTCGCTGATCAGCAGCGTGGCCGTGCCCTGCTCGCGCTGCTCCAGCAACCGGGCGTGGACGTACTCCGTCGCGCCGATGTCGAGGCCGCGCGTTGGCTGGGCGGCGATGATGACCTGCGGCCGACGCGAGATTTCGCGGGCCAGAATGAGCTTCTGGATGTTGCCGCCGGATAGGCTCTTGGCCGGGGTCTCCAGCGACGGCGTCTTGACATTGTAACTTTTGACCAGCTCGCGCGAGTTACGCTGGATGGCCCCCCGGTTCAGGAAGCCGGAGCGGGCGTAGGGCGGCTGGTCGAACTCGCGCAGGATGAGGTTCTCGGCCACGGTGAACTCGCGGATCATCCCGTCACGCATGCGCTCTTCGGGAATGTAGGACAGGCCGAGGGCCATGATAGTGCGCGGCGACTGGCCGGTGATGTTGCGCCCGCCCAGTGTCACCTCACCCTGGGTGGCCGGCCGCAGCCCGGCGACGACCTCAGCCAGGGTGCGCTGGCCGTTGCCGGAGACGCCCGCCAGGCCGACGATCTCGCCCGCGCGCACGTCGAAGCTGACGCCGCGCAGCGCCGGCCGCTCGCGGTCGTTCTGCGCCTCCACATCGCGCAGGCTCAAGCGCACTTCGTGCACGTCAAGGGGTGCCTTGGCCGGCTGCGTGCCCAACGGCCGGCCGACCATCATCTCCGCTAACTGGTGCTTGGTCGTGCCCTTGACCGGCGTCGTGCCGATGGAGCGGCCGTCGCGCAGCACCGTAACGCGCTCGCAAAGCTGAATCACCTCATGCAGCTTGTGGGAGATAAAGATCAGCCCGTGGCCGTCCTTCTTCATCTGTTCCAGTGTTAGGAAGAACTCGTCCACTTCCTGCGGTGTCAGCACGGCCGTCGGCTCATCGAGGATGAGCAGCGCCGCGCCGCGATAGAGTGCCTTGATGATCTCTACGCGCTGTTGCTGGCCCACCGAAAGCTGCCACACAACTGCGTCGGGATCGACGTGCAGGCCATAGAGTTCAGCCAGCTCGTTGATGCGCACCGCCACGCGGTCGAGATCGGTCCGCAACCCGCGCGACGACTTCAGCCCCAGCGCGACGTTCTCTCGCACCGTCAGCGTCGGCACGAGCATAAAGTGCTGGTGGATCATGCCGATGCCATTGCGGATAGCGTCGGCCGGCGATTGGATGGATACGACCTGACCGTTCAGCCGAATCTCGCCCTCGTCCGGCTCATAGAGGCCGTAGAGAATCTTCATCAGCGTGCTCTTGCCCGCGCCGTTCTCGCCCAACAGGGCGTGGACTTCGCCAGAGCGCACGTCGAAATCAACCCGGTCGCTAGCCAGCACACCGGGGAAGCGTTTGGTGATGCCGCGCATCTCCATATGATCAATGCGCGGATGGCCGGAGGGGAGGAGGTCGGTCATGGTAGTATCCAGTGTTCAGTGTCCAGTATTCAGTGGTCAGTATCCAGTATTCAGTGGTCAGTATTCAGTCATCGAAACGGACACTGAATACTGACCCACTGAATACTGTTAACTGTTTACTCGCTCGGCCCTTCCATGCCTTCCAGCAGTTGCGGCAGGTACCAGATCTCGTCGTCGGTGGCGACAGCGCCTTCGGCGACGTACTCGGTGCCGTCTTGCAGGTTGATGGGGCCGGTCCAAACGTTGATGTCACCCGAAGCCATGCCGGCGATGAACTCATCCAGGCTGGCCTGCGCCTCGGCGCTGAGGCCGGGGCCGCTGACCCAACCCACATTGGTCAGGGCCGGGTCGGTCAGGTTGTCCCAATCGGCGGGCAGCCAGTCCCACGACTGCTCCCACGTGCCGTTTGAGACGGCGGTCACAATGTTGACGTAGGCGGGGCCCCAGCTAAAGAAGGGCACGCCCAAGCAGACTTCCGGAGCCAGGTCGCACGAGGCCACGTAGTCATAGGGGATGGCGTGAACCGCGTCGCCCTGGTCGGCGCGCTGGCCGGCGATGTCGATCGCCTCGGTCGTGTCGATACCGCTCAGCACCACGTCCGTGCCCGTGTCGAAGAAGTTGGTCACCACTTCGGTCGGGTCGAGCGTAACGGTGGGGATGTTGAACCAGAAGCCGATCCAGGTTACGGTGAAGCCCAGCTCGTCGAACGGCTCGGCACGCAGGTTCTCGTTGCAGTACTTCGCGCCCAGGTAAGCAGCAGCCGTCAGGCGGCGCGTCTCGAAGTTGATCAGCGGACCAAGGTAGCCGATGTTACCCGTCTCGCTCGTCAGAGCGGCGGCGCAACCGGCCACGGCCTTCATGTCTTCCATGCGGCCCATGACGTTGCCCAGGTTCGCCGGCGCTTCGCCCGTCTTGGCGTCGTCGCCGGAGACGTTGATGAAGGTGACTTCGGGATACTTCTGGGCCACGCTGAGCGTGTCCTCTTCGAACTCGTCGGAGGTGGTCAGGATGAGCGTCGCGCCCTCGGCCACCATGTCATCGACCACGCCTTCCAGCGTCGCTTCCGGCTTGTCGGCCGAATTCAGCGACTCGAAGATGATCGCCTCGGAGCCCGGGATGTTGTCCATCACGAACTGTGCGCCGTCGGCGTGGGCCTGGCTCCAGCCTGTCTCTTATACACATCTGACGCTGCCGACGAGCGATCTAGTGTAGATCTCGGTGGTCGCCGTATCCTTAAAAAAAAACTACACAAAGAGCAGAATGAACTACGAGGACAACGAACAGACAACAAACGATAGCACTAGAAG
>CALLZA010000020.1 GCA_937858165.1 uncultured Ardenticatenia bacterium | reverse complement strand
TTTACTCTGTGTCGTAGGCGGTATGTTTTAGTAGTATGTTTGCTGGTCAGGCAGTATGTTTATTTTTTTTTTCAAGCAGAAGACGGCATACGAGATCTAGTACGGTCTCGTGGGCTCGGAGATGTGTATAAGAGACAGGGGTCAGGGCGCGGCCGTCGGGTTGCGGGGCGCAGAGCAGCGCCGGGCTGGTCTCGAACTTCAGCCCGTGGCGAGCCAGGTCGAGCTTGCGGATGATCTCGTCCTGGAAGAGGGCCGCGTCGGTCGCGCCGCTGTCCACGCGATAGCCAGGCCACGGCTCTTCCGTGCCCGCCGCGCCGCCCAGCGTGTCGCGCCCTTCCAGCACCAGCACGCGCCGCCCGGCCGCGGCCAGCGTCGCCGCGGCCACCAGTCCATTATGCCCCGCGCCGATGATAATTGCGTCGTAGTGGTCGTTCATGTCAGGTTCCTTTTCATGGGCGGGGAGCGGGTGCAGGGGGATCCCCCTTGCTCCTCTGCTCCCCCGCTCCCCTACGCTTCATCACTACCCAACCCGGAGCGCTTCCAACGCCCCCAACCGCCCCGGCGCGCCCATGATGCCGCCGCCGGGGTGGGTGCCGGAGCCGCACTGGTAGTAGCCCTTGATGGGGGTGCGATACTTCGCATAGCCGGCGGCCGGGCGTAGGAAGAAGAGTTGCGACAGGTTCAGTTCGCCGTGAAAGATGTTGCCCTCGGTGATGCCGGTGATGCGCTCTACGTCCACCGGCGTCAGCACTTGCCGATGGAGGATGATGTCGCGAATGTCGGGGAAGTAGCGGGCCAGCACGTCTACAACCGCGTCGCCGAACGCCTCGCGCTTCTCGTCCGTCCACTCCCCGTCGGCCAGTTTGTAAGGGGCGTACTGCACGAAGCAGGACATGACGTGCTTGCCGGGCGGGGCCATGTCGGGGTCAATCATCGAGGGGAAAATGATATCCACGTAGGGCTGGCGCGAGAAGTTGCCATACTTGGCGTCGTCGTAGGCGCGCTCGATGTAGTCGAGGTTGGGGCTGATGGAGACAGCCCCGGCCAGATGGCGGCCGACGCCCGGCCGGCAGCCCAGCTCCGGCAGCCGGTCAAGGGCCAGGTTGACCTTGCCCGACGAGCCGAACGTCTGGAAGCGGCGCACCGCGCCCACCAGGTCGTCGGGCAGTTGCCCCGGGTCGACCAGGCGCAGGAAGGTCTGCTTGGGGTCGAGGCTGGAGAGGACGAGCGGAGCGCGAATCTCGTCGCCGTTGTCCAGCACGACGCCGGTAGCCCGGCCGTTGCTGGTCAGAACGCGGGCGACGCCGGCGTTGCAGCGGACTTCGGCCCCTTGGGCCTCGGCGGCGCGGGCCAGTACGTCGGCCAGCCCGCCCGTGCCCCCCTTGTGGAAGCCCCAGGCGCGGTAAGCGCCGTCGATCTCGCCCATGTAGTGGTGCAGCAGGACGTAGGCCGTGCCCGGCGAGCGCGGGCCAAGAAAGGTGCCGATGATGCCGCTGGCGGAGAGGGTGGCCTTTAGCGGCTCTGACTCGAACCACTGCTCCACGAAGTCGGCCGCGCTCATCGTCATCAGCTTGGCCAGCATGTACAGTTGCTCCTGCCCCAGCCCCAGGAAGTGGCGCGCCATCTCTAGCAGGCCCATCATGTCTTTGGGGTGGAGCGTCGTCGGGTCGGGCGGGATGACACCGAGGATGTACTTGACCGCCTTGGCCATGAAGTACATGGAGCGGGCATAGTCATCATAGGCATCGGCATCGCGGCGGCTGAAGCGGGCGATGTTGCGCAGTGTCTGATAGCTGTCTCTTATACACATCTGACGCTGCCGACGAGCGATCTAGTGTAGATCTCGGTGGTCGCCGTATCATTAAAAAAAAAAAACGCGTAGCAGACAGCGGAGGAGCGAGCGTGAGAACAACGAACTAAGATGACGACGGAAGGAGGCGATGGTAGAGAAGACATTCGTGAGGATAGCAGAGAG
>CALLZA010000019.1 GCA_937858165.1 uncultured Ardenticatenia bacterium | reverse complement strand
TTTGGTTGTGGCTGATTGTCTATATGTTGTGTCTGTATCTCGAGGTGTATCGCACGTTGCTGAGTTCAGTGTCTATGTTCTTGGTTGTCTATCACATGTAGTATTATGATTTTCTTTGATTAGTAGTGTATTCTATCGTATATCTTTTTTTTTTTTTTTTTTTTGTATTTTTTTATTCGTGTTCTTTATTTTTTTTTTTTCAAGCAGAAGACGGCATACGAGATCTAGTACGGTCTCGTGGGCTCGGAGATGTGTATAAGAGACAGATGAGCAGCAGCGCATCGGCCAGACCGGCAGGTCGGAAGTAGGTGTCGTAGATGAGGCGATAGCGCAGGGCAACGTAGCCGTAGGGGTAAGACTCATCCGGTTGGCCGGCGGCGTCCCGGCGGCCGTGCCAGCGGCGCAGCGGTGCGCGCTGGGCGTCGATCTGCTTCCAGCCCACGCCCAGGTCGGCCTCGTAGCCCATGTACTCGTGCAGGGCCAGGTAGTGGCCGTGGTCGCGGGCGTGGCGCACAACGGGCAGCAGGTGGGGCCAGATGTCGGATGCGTCGCCGGAGCGAATGTCGGGCGTGCCGACGGCGAAGCAGAAGTTGGCCCGGCGGCGGCCGATGGCCTCGTAGAGGCCCATCATGGCGATGCAGTAGTCGGCGTACCAGCGTGCTTCGTCGGGGTTGTCGGGCACAACCTCGTTGTCGTCCTCCCAGGCGTCGATGCGCGGGTTGACCAGGTAGCGGTCGACGCGCGGTTTGTTGCCGCCGACGAAGATGGTGCGCTGGACGTTGAAGCGGTGGGCGGCGACTTCGGCCGGGCGGCCGCCGCCGTTCATGTACGCCTTCCAGTCGGTCAGGTCAAGATGGTCTTCGCGCTGGTCGAGCTTGCCGATGACCAGTGGGCCGGGGGGAATCTGGCCGCTGGCCCCCAGGCTGGTGGGGTCGAACTTGAAGACGCGCGCGCCGGCGTCGATCCAGCGCGGCAAGCCGGGCGTGCCGATGAAATGGGGGCCGAGTTTGCTGGGCATGACCGTACCTCCACTGGCGAATAGGTTGATCCCACACTGGCTGTCGTGAGAAAAAGCGTGTCAGCATTCTAAGAGAAAAGGGGGGACGTTGTCAATCCATGTCAGGTCTGCGAGACCGGCAGGGGTTCAATGGCCAGGTCGGCCACCTCCAGCCACTGCTCCTGGGCCACGGGCAGCACGCCGGCGCGGAAACGGCCGCGCGGCGTCAGTATCAGGTACTGGTTGTCGAGCCAGCAGACGAAGCCCAGCGGACCGCGCGGGGCGGCGAGCGTGGTCAGCACGGGGGCGCCGTCGACCCAGAAGCGACCGCCATCGCGCCGCCACGCCAGCCGGTAGTCGTGCCACTGGCGCAGATCGACGGCCAGCGGCGCGGCATGGATGCCCAACCGGCGGCGGATCGGCGGCCACAGGCGACGACGCAGAGGGGCGAACTGGTTGAGCGCCAGCACTGCCGGGGCCAGGGGAACCAGCGCCAGCGCCCGCGGCGTCGTCGCGTCGAGCGTGGCGGCGAACCAGCCGTGGCCCGGCGGCGGGGCGAAGGGCAAGTCATTGGTGGCGGAGGCGAAGAAGAACCATATAGCGGCCGGCAGTGCCGCCCGGCGCTGGGTCGGGTCGCCATAGGGCGCGTTCCAGAAGCCGAAGCCGGCCGTACCGCGCAACTCCCCGGCGGTGTGGGAGAAGCGGGCGCGCAAGGATAGGGCCACGCCCGGCCGGTGGGCGAAGCGCGGCGCGCCGGGCACGGGCGGGCCGCCGTAGTCGTCGAGCTGGGCATCGGCGTAGGCCGCGCCGCCGGGCGGGAGGGTGAAGCGGAGTGTATCACCGCCGCCGACGCGCCCGCCGCCTACGGCCACTATCCGCGCCTCGGCCGCGCCGGGAACGTTTTGAGCCATCTGCGCCATGAGCTATAATACCGGAGTTGTCGCCCTGTTTGTAGTAAGCGGGTTAGCCGCGTTCAGCGGCCCAACGCTGGGTCAGTTTGACATAATAATGTCAGCGTTTGACTGCAAGCCAGAGTGACACGATCTGAGGAGCATCACCTACATGGAAATTACCTGGTATGGCATGAGCTGTTTCCGCATCACGGAACGCAAGCTGGCCACAATCGTCACCGACCCGTTCGCCCCGTCCGTGGGGCTGAGCGAATTGAGGCTGAAGTCCGACGTCGTTACCATCAGCCACGACGCCCCCGGCCACAACTACGTCCACGGCGTCACCGGTATTGAACACCGCCTCGACGGTCCCGGCGAATATGAGATCGGCGGCGTCTTCATCACCGGCATTGCCACGCCCAGCCGGACGGACAAGTTCAACAACATCGTCTACCTGTTCAACTACAACGGCCTGACCATCGCCCATCTGGGCGACATCGGCGACGTGCCGTCGCAGAAGCAGATCGAAGACCTGGAGCTGGTCAACGTCCTGCTCGTGCCCGTCGGCGGCGGCAGCAGCCTCAACGCGGCGCGGGCGGCCGAACTGGTGTCGATGCTGGAGCCGAACGTCGTCGTGCCCATGCACTACCAGTTGCCCGGCCTGACCCCGTCGCTGGAGCCGCTCGACAAGTTCCTGAAGGAGATGGGCGTCACCGAGGCCAAGCGCGAGGTCAGTCTAAAGCTAGGCGGCGCTGACGGCTTGCCGCAAGAGACGGAAGTCGTGATCCTGGCTCAAAAGGAACAGATGCCGGCCGGGTAGCCCCCGACGACGGCGCGGAGATGGCAATGGCTGCGAAACTGATCATGCGCTGGAACGTTCGCCACGAGTTGGAGTCAGAGTACTTCGAGTTCCTGGTGCATGAACTCATCCCATCGATGAACAAGCTGGGCATCAGCGACATTCAAGTGTGGTACACGGCCTACGGCACGTGCGAGCAGAAGATGGCCGAGGGGGTCATGGACTCCACCGACGATATGCTGCGCGTCATGCGTACCGATGAGTGGGAGAGCCTGACCGACAAGCTACAGGGGTTTGTGCAGGACTTCAGCCAGAAGGTGATCGCCGGAACGCGGGGGTTTCAGATCTGATGCGGCGATAGGGAGCGGGTTTAAGCCCGCCGCCGGCAGACAAAGCCGGTTGAAACCGGTTCCAGTACTCCCTATTCGTCTACGCTACTCGGCCGACGCCGCCGGCTTTGTGGCCGCAGTGTCGCTGCCCGATTCAGACTTGGCGCTGCTGTCGGACGAGGAACCGCCCTCGGACGAGGAACCGCCCTCGGACGAGGAACCGCCCTCTTTGCCCTCTTTCTTCGACTTGGTGCTCTTGCCGTTGACGCTGCTCGAGCGGTTGTCGGTCACATAGAAGCCGCTGCCCTTGAACACCACGCCCACCGAGCTGACCACGCGCCGTACTGGCCCGCCGCACACAGGACATTCGGTCAACGGATCATCCACCATGCGCTGCCGCGCCTGGAATTCATGGCCGTTTTCGTTGCATCGATACACATACAGTGGCATCTATCGTACCCTCAGCGCTGGGGCGCTCCTTGTCAGTCGAATATTCTAGCCCCGACGGGCGATTGTGACAAACTGCCTTTAGTATAGCCGCGGCGCGTTAGTTTCGGGTTAACGGCGAAAGTGTAGGGCAGGAACAACAGCCTGCCTATGCACTCGGCAGCAAAAAGCTAACCCGCGCCCCTCCCTCGGCGCGGTTCTCGGCCCAGATGCGGCCGCCGTGAGCCTCTACAATGCCCCGGGCGATGGCCAGCCCTAGCCCCGCCCCGCCCATTGCCCGACTGCGCGCCGCCTCGCCACGATAGAACTGTTCGAAGCCGTGGGCCAGATCATCCGGGCTGAAGCCGGGGCCGCTATCCGCGACGTGAAAGACGACGCCCTCCGGCGTGGCCCGCGCGCCGATTGTGACGCACCCGCCGGGCGGTGTGCTGTCTCTTATACACATCTCCGAGCCCACGAGACCGTACTAGATCTCGTATGCCGTCTTCTGCTTGAAAAAAAAAAAACAACAAACAATTGAAGGTCGAGAGAACACAATGTCAGAACACTAACTACGACGACGCGAGTCAA
>CALLZA010000018.1 GCA_937858165.1 uncultured Ardenticatenia bacterium | reverse complement strand
TTGTGCCGTGTCGGCGGAGAGTTCTTTCATGGGGGCGCCACCAGGCCGGACATCACCGTAAAGGTTGGATGGTGGGCCCAGCGTGAGGGTGCGCGGCTGCTGGCCGAGGGGTTGCGGTGGCTGCTAGTGGCTGTCGGCCGCCGAATGGACGAGACGGCCGACCTGCCCGTCATGGCCCACACCCACATTCAGCCCGCCGAGCCGACGACACTCGGCTACCGGCTGGCTATGTACGCCCAGGACTTGCTGGAGGACGAGCGGCAACTAACCGCGCTCATCGCCGACCTGCGCGGCAAGGGGCTGAAGGGCGCGGTGGGTACACAGGCTGGCTTCGCCGAACTGCTGTCCGGTTGCCAGATGACGCCCGGCCAACTGGAGGCGCTGGCTATGGCCCGGCTCGACCTGCCCTACTACCCGGTAGCCGGGCAGACCTATACCCGCCAGCAGGACTTGCGCCTGATGGGCGTGCTGAGCGGCATCGCCTCTTCTTTACATAAGTTTGCCTTCGACTTTCGCGTGCTGATGTCGCCGCCCTTCGGCGAATGGGCCGAGCCGTTCGGCCGCCGCCAGGTCGGCTCGTCGGCCATGCCCTTCAAGCGCAACCCCATCAACGCCGAGAACCTCTGTTCGCTGGCCCGCTTCGTGGCGGCGCAGACGGCCGTAGCCTGGGACAACGCCAGCCAGGCCATTCTGGAACGCAGCCTGGACGACAGCGCCAACCGCCGCCTCTACTTGCCGGAAAGCTTTCTGGCTGTCGATGAGATGGTGCGCCGGGCGGCGGCGCTGGTAGAAGGGATGAGCTTTGACCACGAGCAGATGGCCCGCAACGTGGCCCGCTACGGCCCGTTCGCCGCCACCGAGCGGGTACTGATGGCCGCTGTGCGCGCCGGAGCCGACCGGCAACTGGCCCATGAGTGGCTACGCGAAGCGAGCTTGGTGGCTTGGGAGGCGATTCGGCGGGATGAGCCGAACCCACTGGTCGAACTGGTGGCAGCCGACACCCGGCTGGCCACTTTCCTTGCGGCCGACCGGATACGATCGTTGATGGACGCCGGCGGCTATGTCGGCACGGCCGCCGCGCGGGCGCGAGAGATGGCAATCACGCTGCGGTTGTAGGCGAGCGCTTTAGCGCGATCTTCTCTCTGTATAGTCTAAGAGCGCGCGAAGGCGCTGAACGACAAACCGGCCACCCAGTCGGCCGTTAGCTTGCCTGGCCCAGGTCATATTCAAAGTCGTAGTTGTGCGCGTCGGCTTCAATGCGAATTGTCATTTGGCCGGTCAGCCCAGCTAACTCCCCCTCGCCTGAATCGGGTACAACGCTGATGGTCAGTTGCCCTTCACCGCGCTTCATCACGCCGGTATGCTGCAAGGTGAACGCGCCGCGCCGGCCGTGGAGGGAGCCGCTGACCCGCTCCAGGGCCACGTAGGCGGCCGAGCCTGCGACGCCGGTCATGGCGCTGAGCATCTCGCCGGCGCTGGTGGCGAGCAGGTCGCCGTGGAACTGCTTGTCAATGGTTAGTCGGCCCAACCCCCAGTCGCTGGTTGCCGGCTGTTGGGTGAGCTTCACGTCGAATGTACCGCTGGCTTGATAGGTCATAGGGCTATTCTAGCGTCGGATGTCGGGCACACCTATAGACAAGAACCTACAGAGTGCACAGATGACATAGATTGGCCATCCGGCTCCTATTCGGGCAGAGCCAGGAGCGCAATGTCGTCCCAGCCGTAGATCACTTCAGTAAGGGGCACCTCGTTCCAGTCGTAGGGCACTCCCCCCACAAGCCGTCCACCTGGCCCTTCATAGAAACGACGGTGGGGATTGACGCTGACGACCAGCACGCGCAGCGACGTAACGCCTTGCTCCAGTAGTCGGGAAGCCACCGCGCCGATGAGGCGTCACCCTACACCGTGGCCCTGAAACTCCGGCAGAACCCCTATGAGATACAACTGGGATGATAACCACATCAGCCAACATGGGCGCATTGTCGAGTCGCGCGTCACGGATGTGATAGTCCATTCTCCCAGTTGATTCTTTTGCTCGCGCCATCGGCCACTCAGACGCCTTGATAGCGCAAGAGCAATTGGGCGATGTTCACGCGCGCCCGTCGCTCGCACTTCTCGGACATAACGAAGGTATGATAGATGCGGGGGCGGCCCAGGAAACCGGCCAGCACCCGCTTTCGCTCGCGCCGGAAAATCGCTTCCGGAACCCAGGCGTACTCCTGCCGGATGGCCGCGTCGTACTGCTCGAACCGCTGCGGCGGCGCGCCCAGGATTGCCAGGTCAATGTCGCACACCACCGCCCCGTCGGCCGTCAGGGCGTCGGTCGTATGGCTTGTCAGCCGGATCAGGTCAGCCACCCGCGCGCCGACAGCCGCGTCCACGGCCAGCGCGGTCAACGCCTCGGCCGCCAACGCCGCCGACCGCTCTTCATTGTCCGCCCGTTGCGGATCGTAGACGGCATCGTGGAACCAGATAGCCCACTCGGCCTCGTCGGGGCGCGCCAGCAGCGGCCGAACCTCATCCAGCCAATGCAGGCAGTCAGCCACGTGGTCGAGCGTGTGGTAGGCGCGATGGGGTTCGGCGTAGCGGGCGACGAGATCACGGTAAATGGCGTCGCCATCGACGGCATCACCCGACCAGAGCGCCCGCCAGCGGCCATGCAGCGCATCGGCGGCGCTCATGCACAGAACGCCATCGCCGTCGCCAGGTAGGCCTCGGCACAGGTCTTGACGCTGGCCAGATCGACCCACTCCTCAGCCGCGTGCGCCCCCGCCCCCAGCGGCCCGAACAGCACGGTTGGGATGCCTGCGGCGTGGAGCGAGGCGGCGTCGGTCCAGAACGAGACGCCCGTCGGCTCTACTGTGCGACCCAATGCGTCGCCTGCTGCCTGCTTCACAGCGCTTAAGATGGCTGCGTCGGCCGGAGTCTCCAGCGGCGAGCGCACCAGGTCACGCCGAACAACGGCCTTGAAGGTAGGATCGGCCGCCGCCAGTCGGGCGACGATGGCCTGTAGCTCCGCCTCAGCCGCGTCGCCCGTCTCCCCCGGCAGGGTGCGCCGCTCAATGGAGAGCGTGCAGCGGTCGGGGTAGGTCGACCACTCGCCACCGCCCTGGATGGTCGAGGCGTGGACCGACGGCGGGCCGAGCAGGGGGTGGAGCGGACGTTGAGCCAGTTCATCGGCCAACGCCGCCAGCCCAGTCAGCACGCCGCCCATCTTAGCGATGGCGTCCACGCCCAGATGGGGCCGCGAACCGTGGGCAGCCACGCCCTGCGTCTCGACCTCCAGCCAGACAAACCCCTTGTGGGCCACGACCAGTTGCAGCTCCGTCGGCTCGGCGACGATGGCTCCGTCGGCGCGGTACCGCTCGGCGACGGCCAGCGTACCCAACCCGGCGTACTCCTCGTCCATGACGGCGGTCACGATCACGTCGCCACGCAGGTTGAGCCGGGCCGCCTCGGCCGCGGCGACCATGCACGCCGCCACCCCGCCCTTCATGTCATACGCGCCGCGGCCATAGAGCCGCCCGCTCTCGACGCGCGGCCGGAACGGTTCAGTCATGCCCGCCACGCCGACGGTGTCGACGTGGCCGTTGAGCAGCAGCGAACGGCCGCCGCCTGTGCCGCGGGCGATGCCGATGACGTTGGGCCGGCCGGGCCGCACCGCTTCGACGTGGACTTCCAGCCCGGCGGCGCGCAGCCAGCCGGCGATGAAGGCAGCGATGGCCGCCTCGCCCGCCGCGCCGGGGACAAGGTCGGGGTTGATGGAGTCGATGGCGACCAGGTCATGCAGCAGTTGTTCCAGATCGTTCATAGCTTGCCTCCCGGCGCTGTCTCTTATACACATCTCCGAGCCCACGAGACCGTACTAGATCTCGTATGCCGTCTTCTGCTTGAAAAAAAAAAAAAACGGAAGACGATGCACGAGCCATAATATACTAAACAGGTTGTGACTAACTAATCTAATGGAATCTAGGTATCCTCGCTTGGAATACTACCAATGAATAAGTAGATCAAGCGAGTGCAATAA
>CALLZA010000017.1 GCA_937858165.1 uncultured Ardenticatenia bacterium | reverse complement strand
TCTGGCTCGTGGGCTGGGGAATGTTTATAAGAGACAGCGTATATGGCGCGCCGGAACAGGCGCGCGGCAAGGCGGCCTCGCCGCTCAGCGATCAGTATAGCCTGGGCCTGGTCATCTACGAGGCGCTGATCGGTCGGCCGCCGTTCGAAGCCGATTCGCTGCAAGGTATCTTCCAGAAGCAGTTACATGAGCCGCTGCCGTCCGTTTGCGCCCAGTATCCGGAGACACCGCTCGCCGTCGATGAGGTGCTGCGCCGGGCGACCGCTAAGGAGTCGTCCGACCGCTTTCCTAACATTCTGGCCTTTGCCCATGCCTTCCGCGCCGCCGTTGAGCACAGTCCGCTGCGCGCCACAGCGTGGGAGTTGCCAACCATCCTCGCTAACCCCTACAAGGGCTTGCTGTCGTTTAATGAAGTAGATGCCGATCTGTTCTACGGCCGCGAGACGCTGACGCGGCAACTTTTGGCGCGGCTGGCGAATGAGGGACTGTCGGGACGCTTTCTGGCCGTGGTCGGCCCCAGCGGCAGCGGCAAGTCGTCGCTGGTTAAGGCCGGGCTGGTTCCCGCGCTACGGGGCGGCGCCATTCCCGGGTCTGAAAAGTGGTTCATCATCGATATGGTCCCCGGCGCTCGTCCCTATGCAGAGCTGGAGGCGGCTCTGCTGCGAATCTCCGTCAACCCGCCGGCTTCGCTGTTGGAGCAACTCCAGACCGATGAACGCGGGCTGCTACGCGCTATCCGGCAAGTACTTCCAGCCGGCGAGGCCAATGAGTTGGTGCTGCTCATCGATCAGTTCGAGGAGCTTTTCTTCATGGTTCCTGACCGGGAGGTGACGGCGCGCTTTCTGGATAGTCTCGTCGCTGCCGTCACCGATCCGTACAGCCCTCTGCGCGTCATCGTTACCCTGCGCGCCGACTTCTATGACCGGCCGCTGCTCTATCCGGGTCTGTGCGACCTGATGCAGCAGGGCACGGAAGTTGTCGTACCATTGAGCACGGACGAGCTGGCGCGGGCCATCGAGCGGCCGGCGTCGCGCATGGCTGTTGCTGTCGAGCCGGAACTGGTCGCCGCCCTGGTGGCCGACGTCAACGAGCAACCGGGCGCCCTGCCATTACTGCAATACTCCCTGAGCGAGCTGTTCGAGCAGCGCGTGGAGAATCGCCTGACGTTGGCCGCTTATCGCCAGTTCGGTGGCATCGGTGGCGCATTGAGCCGGCGCGCCGACGCGGTCTACAGCGCCCTGGACGAGGCAGATCAGGCCGCGACCCACGCCCTGTTCTCGCGCCTGGTGACATTGGGCGAGGGCGTTGAAGATACACGCCGGCGCGTGCTGCTGTCGGAAGTGCAGAGGTTGCAGTATGCAGGCGAGCAAGGGCAGCATTCATTGGGCCACTCAGAGCATTTGCCCCGCGATACGCGCCACGCGTTACTCACCAAACCCCTCGACCAGTTCGGCGCTGCCCGGCTGCTGTCGTTTGACCGCGACCCGGCCACGCGTGGGCCGACAGTTGAGATCGCCCATGAGGCGCTGCTGCGCGCGTGGCCCCGCTTGCGGGGCTGGCTGGACGATGACCGCGCCACACTGCGCCTGGCGCGTCAACTGACCCAGGCGACGGCCGAGTGGCAGCAAGCGCAGCGCAGCGAGGGCTTTCTGCTGCGCGGGTCACGGCTCGATCTGTTGGCTCCCTTGGCCAACGCCGCAATCGCGCTAACAGAAGAAGAGCGCCAGTTCCTCGACGCCAGCCTGGCCGCCCGAGCGGCGCGCCGGGCCGACGACGAGGCCCGCCGGCAGGGCGAACTGGCGGCGGCCCAATCACTGGCCACCCTGGAACAGCAGCGCGCTGCCGAACAGGCCCAGTTGGCCGGCCGCCTGCGACGCCAGGCCCTTGTGTTGGCCGGCGCGCTGCTGGTCGCCGCTATCCTGGCCGTGGTGGCGTTTGACTTCGCTCGCTCCGCGGCACAAAACGCGACGCTGGCCGCCACCCGCGAGGCGGAAGCGCTGGCCGGCGCGGCCCTGGCCTCGTCGCGCGAGCTTTCACTGGCCGCCGCGAACACATTGGACGACGACCCGGAATTGAGCATTCTTCTCGCTCTGCAAGCGCTGGAAACATCCGAAACGCGACAGGCGCAAGAAGCGCTTCACCAGGCCCTCCAAACCTCGCGCACCTTGGGAGCTTTCCCAACCAATGCCGTCGGTTCATACGGCGCCCTCTTCGCCACCAGTCCGGACGGGACGACGCTGGCGACGGCCGACGAGACAACGATCAGCCTCTGGAACACCGCCGATGGCGACCTGATGGATTCTGTACCCTTGATGGAGCCAACAACCGCGCACTTTCACCTGGCCTTCAATGAGGCAGGAACCGGGTTGGCCCTGGTCTCGGCCACGCCAGACCGGACACAGTTGGTCATGCAGACCTGGGAGTTGGCGGCCGAAAGAACAGTTGTCTCGACCATGTTTGCGGTTGCGGCCGACGGTTCCGCCAACGTCACGCTAAGCCCCGACTGGTCACTCCTGGCTGTCGGCCGCAGCGGTGCGATCGAAGTGTGGGCGACCAGCGATAGGCGTCAACTGGCCACGCTCGCCGGACATGAAGATGATGTCGTAGCCGTGGTGTTCGATCGCACCGGCCAACACCTGGCAACGGCCAGCCGCGACGGCCAGGTTATCGTTTGGGACGTGGCCACCGTCCTGTCGGCTGCCCAACCCCAACCAGCTATCGCTCTGGCGGACGCCGGCCACCAGGCAGGGGCCGGGGCGCTGGTGCACATGACTTTTGTCGATCAGACGATCCTGGTAGTGGGCTATTTAGGCCGCACCGAGGTCTGGAATTTGACCGACAACGGCCAGCCAGACTTCGCGCTGGTGGACGCGGCTCCTTTGACAAGGGCTTTCGCCGTCAATCCAGCGCTGACTAGCCTGGCGACCGGCGGCCAGGATGGAACCGCGCAGATCTTCGACCTGGCAACCGGCAACCTTATGCTGACGTTGGCTGAACATCAGTCGCCGGTTGATGACCTGGCCTTCACGGCCGACGGCAACCGTTTGATCACGCTGGATCGCAATGGCCAGATGCGTCTGTGGGATGCGCGCCTCCAGGCGCTGGGCGAGCGGGCCGCCTTGTCCATCGACCCGGCCGCGTTCGACATCGCCCTGCGGCCCGACGGGCAACAGATGGCCATCGGCAGCGCGGGCGGGCCGGCTGCGTTGTGGTCGCTGCCGGCCGGTGAGCGCTTGGCCTCGCTGTCCGGCGACGTCGGTGGCGTCTACCGTGTAGCCTATAGTCCAGACGGCCGACAGCTGGCCACGGTCGGGACCGACAATCAGGTGCGGATCTGGGATACAAGCTCCGGCGAACGCCTGCTGGTCTTTACCGCTCATGGCGACGGGGTGGCCGCGGGGCTGTTCCCCGGCACGCTCGACGTGGCCTACAGTCCCGACGGGACGCGCCTCGTTACCGTCGGGGCCGACGGGCTGGCCAAGGTGTGGGACGCGGCCGATGGACGACTGATCATGTCACTGATGAACCACACCGATAGCCTGCTCAGCGTCGCCTGGAGCCCCGACGGCCGCCTCATCGCCACCACCAGCGACGAGGCGGATACGAGCGTCAGGCTGTGGGATGCGAGTACAGGCGCGGAGCTGCACAAACTGAGCGGCCATCCGGTGCGGGTCTGGGGGCTGGCCTTCAGCCCTGATAGTCGCATGCTCGTGACCGGCGGTGCGCGCGGTGTGATCAAGGCGTGGGACACGACCAACGGCGATCTGCTATATACCGTCAACGACGTCGCCGATCACATCGGAACCGTCACGTTCACGCCGGATGGTCAGTATTTCCTGACCACAGGCGAGACGCCCTTGCGCGTGCGGCGGTCAGCGACCGGGCAAGAGGTATTGACACTCAGCAGCCCGCTCATCTGGTCGGCCGCTATTAGCGCCGACGGCCGTTGGATCTATGCCGCCGACGCCGTGGGGATGGTGCGCGTGTTGGCGCTGCACACAGAGGATGCCATTGCCCTGGCCCACCAACGCCTGACTCGCTGGTGGCGGCCGGAGGAGTGTCAGACCTACCTGCACACCGAGACGTGCCCACCCGCCCCGGTCGGGCTCATGGCGCAACAACCTGGGGAGTAGCGCCGCGTGGCCGCCCGCGCCTAACGGCTACAACTCACTTTCGCAGCCGGACGACGCCATACCAGGCGAACGCCCGCAGCGCGTCGAATTGGGCAAACAGGCGGCCATCTAGCTGCGCTAGCCGTTCGTGCGCCCGCCGGAAGAGTGCCTCACCGCCGGGTAGCAGCCGCAAGAAGTAGGCCAGCGGTGCAAGAAGGAAGTGAGCGTCCGTCTCGCGTTGGGCGAAACGGCCGGCGAAGCGGTCCATGTCAGCCAGGCCAAACGGGCGCTCGTCCCTGGTGCGCAGCCGGGGCGTCAGGCGGCGGCCTAGGACAATGATGGGGTGGCGGGCCAGTGGCTCGGCGAAGGTCTGGCTCTTATACACATCTGACGCCGCCGACGAGCGATCTAGTGTAGATCTCGGTGGTCGCCGTATCATTAAAAAAAAAACGAATCGACAACGTCCAATAACTCGCACACTCAACAAATAAAAACAGAATCAGTCAGACAACGAGCCACGACCGACAACAAAGCACGGAGTAATAACAACAAACACACAACAAAATATGACTGCAGG
>CALLZA010000016.1 GCA_937858165.1 uncultured Ardenticatenia bacterium | reverse complement strand
TTAGTGCTCTCAGCTGCTGGATCGCCTTGTCCTGGCCGCTAGGCGGTTGCGCCGTTATGGTGTCTGATTGCACGCTTCCTGGCTTGGCTCGTGAGCGACGCTGTTCGCCTGTCTGAACAGGCCCAAGCGTTATAACATCATTTTTTTTATTTTTTTTTTTTTAAATAGACGGCGACCACCGAGATCTACACTAGATCGCTCTTCGGCAGCGTCGGAGGTGTATAAGAGACAGAGGTAGCGGAACGTGTCGCCGGGCGGCTGGGCGGTCGTGGCTATCAGCCCGGCCAGCTCCGCGGCCCGGAAGCCGTGGCTGTTGGGCACAACCACCGGCCGGGCGCGGTCGAAGAAGCCCAGCCCAGTGACGGTGTCCAACGTGAAGCGGCTGGGGGCCGTGACAACGTGGACGGCGCGCGACGCCCTTGCCCGCGCCGCCTGGTAGGGGCGCAAGGCCCAGTGCCGCTCCAGCGCCATGCGTCCCACGCTCGAATCGAGCAACCCTTCCGGGCTGACGACCTCGTAATCGTGGCAGGTGTGGACGATGGGCACGCACTGCTCGGCTGCAGCCGCCGACCAGACGGCCGGCGACAGGCCGCGCATCTTGTGGATGTGGACAACGTCCGGCCGTTCGTGCCGGATGATAGTCCGCAGAAAACGGTACACCTGTGGATTCCAGGTGTCGATTAGTTGCCAGATAACCTTTTTGGGCCACGGCTGGCGGCTCTTGTCAGCCACCCAGTAGAGGTTGCGCGGCCGGAAGGCGTGACTGCGGATGCCGTCCTGGGTGACTGTGCGCGGCTGTGGTTCGTCGTGGGTTGTAACGGTCACGACCTCGATCCCCCGCTCGGTCAACCCCTGGCATAAGCGCAGTGCCGCCGTGGCCGCGCCGCCGCCGCGCTGGGGGTCCAGCAGGTAGGAGACGACCAATACCTTCATCGGGCCGCGCTCCGCAGCAGGCGCGAGACCTGGCCAACTTCCGGCAGGTGCAGCGCCCAGGCGGCAACTACCGTCAGGACGACGCTGCTGCTGCCACCGGCCAACACTGTGACCCACGCTTGAAGCGCCGGATCGAGCGCCAGCCGGCCCACGGCAAACGTCACCAGCGCCGTGCCGCCGAGCGCTACCAGGGCGACGACGACCAGCCGGGCCACTTCGTCCACCGACCAGCGCGGCATGGCCAGGTCGTTGACCACACGGGCGAACAGCCAGGCCGTGCCGACCGTGGCGGCGATGAGATAGGCCAAACCGAAGGCCGACACGCGCAGGCCCAGGGTGATCAGCAGCGCCTCACTGGCGATCAGGGTTGTGGCGAAGATGAGCGAAAAGATCATTAACTCGCGCCCCTTGCTGCGGGCAAAGGCCAGCGCGTAGGGGATGCGATTGAGGGCGACGATGAGGATGGCCGGGGCGTAGGCGCGCAACGCCAGGGCGACCAGATCGGTCGCCTCGGCCGTGAACCGGCCGCGCTCAAAGACGATAGTGATGATGGCCGCGGGCATGACAGCGAAGACGACGAACAGCGGCACGGCGATGAGTAACAGGAAGCGCATGTCGCGCCGCCAACGTGCCTCCAGGCCGACGGCGTAGCTCTGGATGGTGGCGACGACGAAGCCGCGGAAGATGAACCGCTCTAACATCTGGAAGATGCGGTTGGCATAGGTGATGGCCGTCACCGTGCCCGGGCCGAGGAGCGAGGCCAGCGCTCTCTCGGCCGTACTGCCGCCGATCAGAATGCCCTGGCCGAGCAGCGGCAGGCCGACGACCCGCCCCATGCGCCGCAACATGACCAGCGGTGGCCACGCCAACCGCGGCCGAACGCCCAGCCACAGCAGTCCGACAAAGCCCAACACCATCTCCACTGCCGCGCCCAATACCAGGCCATAGGCGGCCAGCGTCAAATTCTGCTGTTGGGCGGCGAGAAGGATGAGGACGATGGCCGCCAGCGCGCCGAACACTCGCGTCAGCGATGGAAATGTGACTCGTTCCAACCGATAGTAGATCGCCCGCTGCGTTTCGGCCAGCGCCAGGAGGGCGATCAGCCAGGCCAGGATGGCCGCCAGGGGAACGCCGGCCTGCCGAGTTGTGGCGTCAGCGCCGGGCACGCTGAGTGGGAACCACCAGCGGCTGGTGACCGACATGAGCGCGGCGGCGGCCAGCGACAGGACGCCGATGACCGTGACCGATTGCGAGTAGGCGACGCTGTCGTCTTCGGCCTCCGCGAACAGGCCGATCAGCGAGTTAGTCAGGCTCTGGAAGGCGCCGCGGCCGATGGTCAGCGGCAGACTCCAGGCAGCATAGAGGCTATCAGAGCGTGCCCCCAGCCCCAGCGACGCGGCCAGAACCACGTCGAGCAGAAACATGGAGCCGCCTTCGACGGCGAACAGCCCGTTGAGCAGCATAGAGCGGCGCAGGAAGCGATGGGAGTTCGTGGTCATGGCAACGAGGCTACTTCTGGGCCAACCACTCGGCCGCTGTGGCATCGGCCGGGTCCAGCTCGCGGACGCGCTCGAACAGCGGGCGTGCGTCGGCCGGGCGGCCCAGGACAGCATACAGTTGCGCCAGGCCGAGATAGGCCCACTTGTTCTGGGCGTCGATGGCGATGGCAGCGCGAAAGAGCCGTTCGGCCGTCGTCGCGTCCCCGTCTACGGCCCACACCAGCCGCGCCAAGCGCACGGTTGCCCAGTAGTCATCGGGCCACCGTTCGACCACGGCGGCGTACTCATCGCGTGCTTCGGCCGGGCGGCCCATCGTCTGGAGCGCTTCGCCGCGCAAGACGTGCGATTGCTGGCGGCTCCACTCGTGGCGATAGGCATCGGCGGTCAGAGCACGCTCGGTCAGGCTGAGGATGGCCGTCCAATCGGGCACAGGCAGGTTGCGCCACGCCAGAGCCAGGTGAAAGAGGAGGTCGCTGTTGACGGTGGCGGCGTTGGTCAGGCCGCGCTCAAACGCGTCGGCCGCCGCCGCCCAATCGGCTCGCCGCTCGTGAAACAAGCCCAGTTCCAGCCACGCCACAGGCGCTTCGGGAGCCACGGCGATCGCCCGCCCGTACCACTCATGCGCCAGGTCGAGGTTTCCGGCCTGCTCCGCTTGTTCCGCGTTGGCGAGCAACTCGGGCAGCATTCCGCCGGTCTGCTGCCAGGCGGCGATGGCCTGCTCTGCCTCGCCTTGTGCGATGTAGAGGTAGCCCAGGGCGCGCCAGGTGGAGGCCCGCTCCGGTTGGCGCGCGGCGGCGTTCGTCAGTTGGGCAACGCCCCGCGCGCGCCAGGCATCCGACGCCTCGCCGGTGTCGCCGGCCAGGGTGTGGTTGAAGGCCACAAAGCCGGCGTTGTGGGACGCCAGGGCGCGCAGCGCCTCCAGGCCAAAGCCCAGCACGACGGCCAGCAGAGCGGCCAGCAGCAACCAGGGCGCGAAGCGGCGCGCTTGAGCAGTAAGCGTCATACCGGCGCTGCCGTCCGTTGCCCTAGGCCGCGGGGGTCTTTACCCGTTGCCACCAGGTGTGCAGGAGGATCGCGCCGATGCTGATGAGCAGGGCCGCGCCGGCCAGCAACGGCAGCAGGAGGATGATGTTAGGCCGGTCGGGCTGTTGAGGCACGGCGGCCGAACTGGCCCACCGGGCCATCGTCTGCTCGGCGGCCCCGCGCTCTTCGTCAACCTTGCGCGATAGGGTGGCGTAGGTCTCCTGAGCGATGTCGCGCCGGCGGATGAGCCGCTCCCCCTCGTTGAAGAGGCGCTGCTTCTCCGTCTGCAAGGCGAACAGGCGCGGCTCAATCGTCGCCAGTTGCGCGTCGATGGCGATCAGTCCTGAATCGATCGAAGCACGCAACGCCTCCAGCCGTTGCAGTTGCTCGGCGCGCTGGGTGGTTGTCAGCAGCGCGTCGGGGCCGACAGCGAGTTGGAACGCCGGCAGGGTCTGGGTTGGGCTGATCGCCTGGTACGTTTGTAGTTGAACAGTCAGGGCCGTCAACTGATCGGCCAGAGCGACTGCGTCCGTCCCCTGTCCCTCCAACTGTACGCGCAAGGTCTGAATGTCGTCCAGCGCCATGCGATAGGCGTTGCGCCGCAGCAAATAGGCCATCTGTAACCGACCGAGAGCGCTAAACTCATTGTCTACTGTCGTCTGGCGGTTGGTTGTCTGGAAGGCGACCAGGGCGTCTTCGGCCGACTGGAGCTCGGTGCTGGCCTGTGCCCTCTGATCCATGAAGAAGTCGACCCCATTGCGACCGTAGACGCTATCGATCGTCGTGGCAAACTCTTCGGCCCAGGTGTTAGCCAGATCAGCCGCGGCCTGCGGCTCCGACAACTTGACCGTCAAAGCGACAATGCGCACGTCGGTGGAACTGCCCACCGCCAATACATCCTCCAACTCCTTAAGGGTGTCGATTGTGCCGCCCGACAACGCCGTGGCCCGCGGCAGCAGCCGGGTCAACAGGTCATCGCTCAGCGCCAGTCGTGGGTAGGCGGTCAGCAACTGGGTCGATTGGAGATTGGTTGTGATGCGTGGATCGAACTGCACTTGCTGTGCCGGCTCGGGCACCGTCACTAGAGCCGTCGCCACATAGTCATCACCCATCATGAACAAGGCAATGCTGCTGTCTCTTATACACATCTGACGCTGCCGACGAGCGACCTAGTGTCGATCTCGGGGGGCGCCGGACAATTAAAAAAAAAAAAGAAGAAAAACAAGAAAATAG
>CALLZA010000015.1 GCA_937858165.1 uncultured Ardenticatenia bacterium | reverse complement strand
CGGTCCCCGCCACGCGTGGCAGTCGGGGGGGGTGCGGGCGTCGGCGTCCTCCCAGGCGTTTACGGTGAGCCAAGCGCGATAGGGCGACGGGCGCGGGCGCGCAGCCAGGTCCTGGAAGACCCAACCGCGGCGGCCCATGTGTTTCCAGACGCCGTCGAAGATGAGGCGCAGGCCGCGGCGGTGGGCCTCATCGATGAGCCGCAGGGCCAGGCGGTCGGCGGCCGTCCACAGCCAGGTAGTCGGGTCGTGGGGAATCTCCGCGGCGATGAGGCGGCGGTCGCCGTCGGGGTCGGGGCCAAAGTGGACATCGACGTGGTGGTAGGTCGCGCCGTCGTACTTGTGGGCCGAGGGGGCGTCGAAGATGGGGTTGAGGTAGAGCGCTTCGACGCCGAGGTCGGTCAGGTAGTCGAGGCTGTCGATGATGCCCTGCAAGTCGCCGCCGTAGCGCCGGCGTTGCAGGTTGAAGAAGATGTCGCGGCCGTTGTGCTGTTCGTAGGGTTGCAAGCGATACCAGTCGGCCGTCCACGGATGCACCTGCCAGGGCAGGGTGTGGTCGTGGGGCCACGCGCCTTCAAGGCTGGCCGCGGTCGGGTCGTTGTTCGGGTCGCCGTTGCGGAAGCGTTCGGGGAAGATCTGATACCAGATGATGCCTTTGGCCCAGTCGGGGACGAAACCTATCGTCTTCATCGCTTACTCCTTTTCAGATAGGGAGGAGTGATCGGCAGATGGGGCAGATTTAGGAGAGAGGAGGCTCACGCAAATCACGCAAAGAGCGCCAAGAGAAAAACTCTCTTGGCGTTCTAGGCAATTCTTGCGTGAGTCTCTGCCAACCTGCTCACTCTGCGGATCGATACGCTCTTTCATGACTTTGCCGATCATGCCGCAAGAGGACATAACAAGCTACCGACTAGTCCGGCGGCCGTTTCTTTTTGGCGCGGGTGGGGTTAGTTAGGATGTGTTGATCTCATCTCACCCGAGCGGCGTCCATCAAACGTCGCAGGAGCCAACTCAGCATGGAGACGACTCTCGCTACCGCCACTGACATCCAGCAAACGGAACTGCCGGCGCTGGGCCGCAGCATTCCCCGGCGCGGCAACCGGCTGACGCGCACGCTTTTTACCTTCCTCATGCGCCTCTTCGGCTGGCGTGTGGTGGGCCATGCGCCCGACCTGCCGCGCTTCGTCTTTGTCGGCGCGCCCCACACGTCTAACGGCGACTTTTTCATGACCGCTTTCACCATGGCCGCGCTGGGCGTGGACGTGCACTTCGTCATGAAGCACACCCCCTTCGTCGGACCGGTGGGCCGGTTCCTGCGCTGGTTCGGCGGCATCCCCCTCGATCGGGGGCAGACGCGCGATTTCGTGAGCCAGATGGTCGCGGAGTTTGGCGAGCGGGAGCAGTTCTTGCTGGCGATCATGCCGGAGGGCACGCGCGGCAAAGACCATGTGAGCAAGGGCTGGCGCAGCGGCTTTTACTACATTGCCCACGGCGCGGGCGTGCCGCTGGTGATGGTCAAGTTCGACTATCAGAACCGGCGCATGCGCGTTGGGCCGGTTATCTGGCCGTCCGGCGACTACGCTACCGACCTACCGCTCATCCAGGATGAATTCGCCGACATCAAGGGGCGGCATCCGGAGTTGATGTTGGGGCTGAAGGGGCAGGCTACTGCCAAGGAACCCGTCCCCTAGCGCCCCCGGCCCGGTGCGTCGCACCTTCGGCCGCCGTGTGGCGTGCAGCCATCCGCGCCCGCCCCGGGTTAAAGCCGCGGAGCTATTCGACGGCGGCCCCTCAAGGAGCCTTCAGAGCAGCGGCGCGACGATGCTACAGCCGGCCTTGGCCGGCGCTGTTCCGTAGCCCGGCGCCTTCAGGATCGGGCGGCCGACGCCGACCCCCAGGCCGAAGCGACAAAGTACAACCGCAACAGATGCAGTTCATCCCACCCCACCATCTCGCCCAGCGCATCGTACACCGGCCGCAGAAAGTCGGCCCCCAGTCTCTCGAACGCCTCCAGCACCCGTGCCTGCTGCTCGGCCGGCAGCGTACAGTTAGCCAGCAACGGCTCCGGGGCCACGGTCGCGCCATCCTTCAGCGCCTCCCAGAGGTGGTTTGTAACCGTCGCCGGTTTGATGTTGAAGATGTCGGCGATCTCGGCCACGCCACGCCCGCTCTGATATAAGTCCAGTACCTCATCGCGCCGCGTCTTGCCGTTGGCCGGCACGCGGGTCGTCTTTGTCAGCGGGACGGCCTTGGGCTTCTCGGCCAGGCCGCGTGGCTCGCAGTAGGCCCGAATGACGCGCAGGAAGGCGTCGCCATAGCGCGCCAGCTTGGTCGCGCCGACGCCTTGCATCCGGCTTAGCGCCTCGGCCGACTGGGGGTAGTAGCTCGCCATCTCGCCCAGGGCCGAGTCGTGGAAGATGACGTAGGGCGGCACACCGGCGGCGGCGGCCAACTCGGCGCGCAGGGCGCGCAGTTGGGCGAACAACTCGGCGTCGTAGTCGGCCGGGGCGGCGGTGGGGCGCGCTACCCGGTCGGCCGCCGGCGGCGCGCCGTGGAACGCTTCGCCGCGCATCACTTCCCAGCCACGCGTCGTCAGCTTCAGGCTGCCGTGCTCCATGTCCTGTTTTAGCAGCCCCTTCTGGATGAACTGCCGCGCCAACTGCTGCCACTCCTTGCGGCTATACTCACCGCCGATGTTGTAGGTGGACAGCCGTTCGTGGCCGCGGCTCAGCACGGCCGCCGCTCGCGAGCCGCGCAACACGTCGATGACGTGGCCCGCGCCGAACACCTCGCCGGTGCGCTTGACACAGGACAGGAACTTCTGCGCCGCCACGGTCAGATCGACGTTTTCGCCGCTGCCGGCGGTGCAGTTGTCGCACGTGTCGCACGTGTCGCGGGTGGCCGCCTCGCCGAAGTAGGCCAGCAGCGGTCGCCGGCGGCACTGGTCGCTTTCGGCGTAGCCGAGCATCGCCTGGAGCCGGGCCATCGCCCCCGGTCGCTGCGCCGGGTCGCCCTGGTCGATCAGGAAGTTGATGGTGAACACGTCCTGCGAACTGAACAGCAGCAGGCAGTCGGCCCGCAGCCCGTCGCGCCCGGCGCGGCCGATCTGCTGGTAGTAGCTCTCCAGATCTTTGGGCAGGTCGTAGTGCAGCACGAAGCGTACGTTGGACTTGTTGATGCCCATGCCGAAAGCGATGGTGGCGACGACGATGGGCGCTTCGTCGTAGGTGAAGCGGCGTTGGTGGGCGGTGCGCGTGGCCGTGTCCAGCCCGGCATGGTAGGGCAGGGCGTTCCAGCCGTGGGCGACCAGTTGCGCCGCCAGCGCGTCGACCGTCTTGCGGGTCATGCAGTAGATGATGCCCGACTGGTCGCGGTGGGCCTCCAGGAAGGCCAGCGTCTGGCCCAGCGCGTCCACCCGCGGCTCGACGGCCAGGAAGAGGTTCTCGCGGTCGAAGCTGGAGATGAAGACGGCCGCGTCGGCGATGCCCAGCGAATCGCGGATGTCGCCCCGCACACGTTCGGTGGCCGTGGCCGTGACGGCCAGGCAGACTGCGCCGGCGAAGCGCCGCCGCACGGCCGCCAACTGGCGATACTCCGGCCGGAAGTCGTGGCCCCATTCAGATATGCAGTGGGCCTCGTCAATGGTCAGACAGTCGATGCGACAGCCGTCGAGCAGGGCCAGCGTCTCCGGCCGTAACAGCGTCTCCGGCGCGGTGTAGAGCAGCTTGATCTGGCCCGCGGCCACGCGGCGGCTGATGGTCACGTACTCGTCGTAGGCCAGGCTGCTGTTCAGGTAGGCCGCGGCCACGCCCAGCTCGCGCAGTTGCATCACCTGGTCTTCCATCAGCGAGATGAGCGGCGAGACGACGACGGTCAGGCCGGGAAAGAGTAGCGCCGGCAACTGGTAGCACAGCGACTTGCCGCTGCCGGTGGGCATGACGGCCAGGCTGTCGCGCTTGGCCAGAACGTTGGCGATGATCTCTTCCTGCAACGGCCGAAACTCATCATAGCCAAACACGCGTTTGAGTGTAGCCCGCGCCTCGTCTATCCCCTCACCCCTTGGGAGAGGGTTAGGGAGAGGGTCTTGGCCTCGGCCCTCCTCTAACCCCTCCGGCAGGGAGGGGGATAGAACCGGAAGGCCTTCGACCCAGCCCGACAACTGGACGTAACACCGCACCGCCTTCTCGGGATGCTCCTGCGGCCGCCACCAGTGGGCCAGCGAGACGCGCACCAACGCCCCGGCCGGGATCACCTCCGGCGGTTCCTGGAAGCCGACAAAGGTCAGCGACCGGTGGCCGTCGTCGGCCGGATAGCAGTAGTGGATGCGCTTGCCGGTCGTGTCGCGCGTCAGCGGCCGGTCGGGCCGCCAGAACGTCGTGCTGTAGGGCGGGATGCCTTCCCGCTCCACGTAGAGCGCGCCATGCGTCCCCGCCCGCAACAGCCCCTCGTACAACACCTCCGGCCCGCCAACCGCCGGCGGCATGTGGGTTTCGATAAGCCCCACCAGATCGGCCGCCGGGGCCAGCGGCCGCTTGTGGTGGACGACGACGTTCTCCACGTGGGGCGGGATGATGTCGCGGTCCGGGGCGGCGTCAATCTCCCAGCGCTGGCCGACTTCGTATTCGAGATTGTGATGCTCGTTGAAGGCGGCGTCGGCGGCGATGAGGCGGACGGAGCGGCCGTCGGCGGTGATGCCGCCCACGCAGGCCCCATGTCGCTGGCGGGTCTTGGCGACGATGGTGACGATCACAGAAGACCTCCAGAGAAGAAACCACAGATGACACAGATTTCACAGATTCCCAGCGGAATCTGTGAAATCTGTGTCATCTGTGGTTCCATCCTTCTGTACAATATGCTGTACCTCTACACCTAGCACTTCGCCAAGCCGGGCGGCGACGAGGGCGCGGTGGCAGGCGGCGGGCTGGCTTTCGACGCACAGCAGAGCCACGACGCGCGCGCCGTCCGGCAGTTCCCCCGGCAGCGCCCGGGCGTCGAAGCTATCCAGCACCTCACGCTCATAGGCGTCCACGTAGGCGGGGTCGAGCGCGGCGCGGCGGCGGTTGCTGACCCCGGCGGTCTGGTCGGCCGCGGCCTGAATCCGGCGCAGGCTCCCCGGCGGGGCCAGGTCGAGGCGGTGGACGTAGCGGATGCCCAACTCGGCCAGTCGCGCTTGCAGGCGTTGGCTGTTGGCGAAGGCGTAGTCGCGGCCGCGTACCGCCCGGCGGCGGCGGATGTCGAGCAGCGTGTCCACGCCCGCATCTTGCAACGCGGCGAAGAATTCGTCGGCGCTGTAGCCGATGACACCGATGGTGACGACCTTATTCATCCTCGTCCGCCTCGCTCGCCGGCCGCTCGTAGCGCTTGCGCGAGCCGGCCGGCAGCATGTCGTCGCCGAAGAAGGAGAGTTGCCCGCCGGTCAGGCGCGGCAACACCTCCTCCTGGCTCAGCAGTTCGTCGTGCTCGTCAATGTGGGCCACGGGGATGCCGCGCCCGGCCAGTGACTTGCCGATGAGCTTGCTGCGGTGGCACGCTTCCGGCTTGCCCTCGCTGCACATCAGAACCACGCGCCGCCCCTGCTCATACGCATGGGCCACGCGATCCAGCCCCTCGCGGTAGAAGGGGCGCTGCTCGAGGGCGGTGTAATCGACCTTGCCGTCGGCGTCGTAGCAGGTGGGGTCGGCCGGGCGGCCGCCGAGGGAATCGCCCAGGAAGACGTAGCGGATGCCCGCCCGGCGCAGGTGCCCTTCCAGCGCGTCGCGCGAGAAGTCGGGCTTGTAGCGCGAGTAGGGGCGCGAGCGCACGTCGATCAGGAACTCAATGTGTTGCTGCTGGAGCGCGGCGATGAAGGCGTCAATCTCGCGCGCGCCGTAGCCGATGGTGAAAATAGGCACGCGGTCCAACATGACGCGATTCTACATTTGTCGCGCGGGTTGGCAACCCGCGCGACAACTTACGCCCCCGCCGCCATCTCCCGGCACGAAGCCGCGCAGCGCCGGCAGACCATGGCGCACGCCTTCATGAACTCATCCGCGAAGCGGTCGCACTCCACGGCGCAGGCTTCACAGATCTCGGCGCAGGTGGCGCAAGTCAGCCTATGGCGGGCCGAGCCACGCAGCATGAAGTCGGCGCTGGTGCGGCAGATGTCGGCGCAGTCGAGCAGCAGGCCGATGTGGGCCGGCGTGGCGTGCTCCCCGCCCATCGACAGGCAGTGCATGACTGTCTCCAGACACGTCGCGTGACACTCCTGACAGATTTCGATGCACATCTCCATGTCATTGCTAACACCGGTATGCGCGGCCATCGTTTGGTGAGTCATCTCGTTTTCTCCTTTTTATTCGGTTGGATATGGACAAGATGGGGCGATGGGACAGCGAGGCAAGCGGGAAAGAGGCAGGATTGACGGAGTCAGTATAGCAGATATTCACCCCTTCCTAAACGGAACCGCAGCGAAACAGGTTGAATTCTACTAGACCTCTGAGGTTTGCCGCAAACCTCAGAGGTCTTCGGCCAACCGCTCCAGGTTTTCCAGCGGAATCCGCGCCATCATGATGTCGCTGGGCATGACCAACCCCAACAGCCACGGGTAGTCGCGCCGGGTGTCGTTGGTGTAGTAAGTCGTGTAGAGGTAGCCGTCGCGCAGCACCGCCCCGGCGTAGGACGTGTCGCCGGCGCTGGGCAGGTCCGACAGCCAAACCAGCGCGTCGGGCGTCACTTCATAGATCGCCGTCCGCTTGCGGCCGAGCAGGCTGCTGCCGCCGTACCATGACTCTACCCCCTCCGGGTCGAAGCGGCCGACGGCGTAGACGCGGCCGTTGTAGCTGAACAGCGCCGGGCCGTCGAGCCGGGCGGTGGCGCTGCGCGTGGCCGTCCACTCGGTGTAGGGCGGCGCGGCCACGGCCAGCAGCGTGGCCGCGTGGCGAGAACCCTGGTGCCAGGCGCGGTCGTCCCCCTCCAGCCGGGCGGTCACGAGCATGCGCCCATCGGGCAGGAACTCGTTGGCCGTCTCGTCGTTGCGGTCGCCTTCGTGGATGGCGGAAACGTGCTCCCAGGCCAGCCCGTCGGTCGAACGGAAGAGGGCCGAGCGGCCGTGCTCGTGCCAGTAGGCCGCGGCGTACCAGGTCGCCCCGTCCTGCGTCTTCGGCTCCCACAACAGCCAGCCCTGCGGCTCGATGGGCGTGAATGGCGGCCACGTCAGGCCGTCGTCGCTGACGCTGACCACCGTGCCATATGGCTCCGGCTCGAAGCCGGTGTTGGGCAGGGCGTAGAGGAAGAGGCGGTCATCGATGACGGCGAACTTGGGGTCGCGAATATCTTGCTCAGGCATGCTCAGTGCGGCGATCTCTTCCCACTCGCGCCCGTCGGCCGAGCGGCGCACGACCAGCCGCGAATCGCTGTTGCCCATGTGGAAGCGCGAACGGGCGTGGACGAGATAAAAGGCGTCGCGCCAGTAAATCAGGTGGGTGTTGGAGTTGTGCAGGCCGTCGCTGACCACCGGCCACACCTCGGCCGCCAGCGCGGGGTCAACCTGGGCGCGGTTGGGCCGCAGCGCCCAGTAGGCGACCAGGGCGACGAACAGGAGCAGCAGCAGGCCCAGCGCCAGTGCGCCCCACTTAGCGGCTTTGCGCAGCATGTAGCGCGATTCTCCAGAATCGCGCGATTCTGGAGAATCGCGCGACATGGGCTACGCTAGTAGCCGCCGTAATCCTCGTCGTCCCCATACTCCTCCTCCCCTTCGTCACGCCCACTGTCTACGCTGAGGCCGAACAACTCCTCCGGCGCAGGGCCGCCGCCGGCTCCGGGGCGCTCCCCCTCGTCATAGGCCCAGTCGAGGCGGATGGGGTTATTGCGGATGATCTCCAGACTGGCCTCGCACTCTGGACAAACGATGATCTCGCCGGTGTCAGGCCGGCGTTCGAAGTAGATGCGCGAGTCGCACTCGGGGCAACGGGCCATGAGGGAGGGGTCTTTGTCGGCCATCGGTCTCTCCTGCGGTTAAACAAGTCGGCTAAGTGGAGGCTGATATGGCGCTGTCTTCGGTCAGGCCGTAACGGTCGATCGCCTCCATCAGGATGCGGTTGATGAGCTGCTCGAACGTCCAGCCGTCGGCCTGCGCCTCCAGCGGCAAGTCAGAGTAGCCGGGGTTCAGCCCCGGCAGGGGGTTGATTTCCAGGATGTAGGGTTTGTCGTTGTCGTGGGCGTCGAGGCGGAAGTCGATGCGGCCGACGTCGAAGCAGCCGGTGACGCGGAACGTAGCCGCGGCCAGCCAGTTTAGCTCCTCGACCAGTTGCGACGGCAGCGGCGCGGGGCAGTGGTAGTAGAACTGGTTGGCCCACTCCGTCTTCATGCGGCTGGTGTAGATGCCCGCTTCCTCTTCCGGATAGCGGCTCATGTCCACCTCCAGCGCCGGGAAGAAGTGCAGGCCGCGCGAGATGCGTGGGGCTTCCAGGTCTTCGGGCAAACGCCGCGCCACGGGCCAGGTCAGGTTGCCCAGCAGGCCGACGGTCACCTCGCGCCCCTCGACGAAGTGCTCGACGAGGATGGGCTGGTCGTAAATGTCGAACTGGCGGCGCAACTGGGCGCGCAACTGGCGTTCATCGTAGACGATGGACTCGGCCGTCACGCCCATGCCCGTGCCCTCGCGGCTGGGCTTGACGAACAGAGGGAAGCGCATGTCGGCGTCGAGCGGCTCGTTGAGGCGCTCGAACGTCTGAAAGGTCGGCGTCGCCAGGCCGTGGTGCGACAGGACGCGCTTGGTCATGGGCTTATCCAGCGCCAGAGCCAGCGTTAGCACACCGGAGCCGGTGTAGGGGACGCGCAGCATCTCCAGAATGGCCGGCACGTGGGCCTCGCGTGAGTCGCCCCAGTGCCCTTCGCAGATGTTGAAGCAGATGTCGGGCCGCAGCCGCGGCAGGGTTTCAAAGAGGCTCGTGTTGCCTTCGAGGAAGGTCGCCTCGTGGCCGCCGGCCCGCAGGGCGGCCAGGATGCCCTCGATAGTGGCCTCAGAGTCGAGGTCGTCCCAGCGATCGGCCGGCATTCCCGGCCACGTCGGGGCGTTCTTCTGCAAGTTCGCCAACAGAGCTACGCGCATGTCGCCTCGTTGCGTTGTCGTCCAGTTTGGGCCGATTGGCCACTGCGGATGATTTTAGCGATGTGGGGCGGGTTGGCAATGGGGAAAGGGGTAGGGATTAGGGGCTAGGGGCTAGGGATTAGGGATTGGGGGAAGAGATCTCACGCCAAGAACGCGAAGGACGCTAAGAACGCCAAGAGCGTCTCTTGGGGTGAGATCTATTCTCAGCGTTCTTGGCGCCCGTGGCGTGGGCTCTTTAAGTTAGTGGTGGCCGTTAGCGCGGCCGAGGTAGGCGCGCAGCACGTCCTGCAACTCGCGCACGTCCAGCGGCTTGGGCAAGTAGGCGTCGCAGCCCGCTTCCAGACAGCGCTCGCGGTCGCCGATCAGCACATTGGCCGTGGTGGCGATGATGGGGATGGTTGACAGCGCGGCGTTGGCCTTCAGCCGGCGGGCGATCTCCAGCCCATCGACGCCGGGAATGTTGATGTCCAGCAGGATGAGATCCGGCCGCTCTTGCTCGATGAGACCGAGAGCCGCGGGGCCATCAGCAGCACTGAGAAAGTCGTGTTTCTCGGCCTCGACAATGCGCCCCACGAGGCGCATGTTACTGACGTTATCTTCAATACACAGTACTCGCTTGCGAGCCATTAGCTTGTCCTCAATTGTCGCTCAAGCGCCGGAATGGCGCGGCCGTCTTTGTTCGCGTCGATGAATGCCCGCCACCGGCTACTTGCGCCGCTACCGATACGACTCCATACCATTGAATCAAGCGATCATTACGCCGACTATTACAACGCCGTTTCTGTCGCGGTGGGGTCGGCGGCCCGGGCAGGCAGGGCGAAGTGGAAGGCGCTGCCCTGGCCGGGCCGGCTTTCGACCCAGATGTGGCCGCCATGCAACTCGACCAGGCTCTTGCTAATCGACAGGCCCAGCCCCGTGCCGCTGATGGAACCGCGCCGACCGGGGTTGATCTGGTTGAACTGGTCGAAGATGCGCGGCAGGTGCTCGGCGGCAATGCCGATACCGGTGTCGGTCACAGTGAACAGTACCTCGCCGTTATCGCGGCGCACCAAGACGGCGATTTGGCCGCGGTCGGTGAACTTGATGGCGTTGCCGATCAGGTTCCACAGCACCTGACGAACGCGCGTGCGGTCGGCCACCAGCGGGCCGACATTGCGGGCGATGTCGAGCTTAAGCGTCAGCCCCTTCTGCTCGGCCAGCGGCGCGGCCGTGGCCATCAGTTCGCCGGCGATGCGCTCTATGTCGAACGGCTCGATGATCAATTCCAGCCGCCCGGCCTCGATCTTGGACATGTCGAGGATGTCGCCGATGATGTCGCGCAGGTGGTAGCCACTGCTGCGGATGAGTTGCAGGTCTTCGACCATGCGCTCGGTCAGGTCGCCGTCGAGGCCCATCAGGAGGACGTCAGCGAAGCCGATGATGGAGTTGAGCGGCGTGCGCAGTTCGTGGCTCATACGAGCCAGAAAGTCGGTTTTTAGCCGATCGACCTCGCGCAACTGCTCGGCCGTGCGCAGTTGTTCGGCGAAGTAGTAGGCGTTCTGCGTCGCCACGGCCAACTGCGCGCCCAGAATCTTGTGCACCAGCACGTCGTCGGGCTGGAAGCGATCGGGCTGCTCGGCCTGCACGTCGAGCACGCCCAACAGGCGTTCGCCGACGATCAGCGGCACGGCCATCTCTGAGCGTGTCTGCGGCAGCAGGGGGTGGGGCAGAAAGTCGGGCGAGTGGCGCACGTCGGGCACGACGACGACGTCGTGTTCGCGCGCGGCGCGGGCCACGATGGAACGAGCGGCCAGCGGGATCTGTCGTCCCTCGCGCAACATGCGCCGGCCGATCTCGCCCGATCCGGCGCGCAAGACCAACGTCTCCCGCGCGTCGTCCAGCAGGTAGATGTGGGCGTGGTAGAGGTCGAAGCTGGCCCGCGTCAGGTCGGCGGCGGCGGCCAGCAGGCGGTCGGCGTCGAGCGTAGCCGCGGTGGCGATGCTCACGTCGGCCACGGCGCGCAGTTCGCCGGAGAGGCGCGCCTGGTTGGCCAGCGCGGTCTGTGTCTGGCCATACGATTGGGCGTTCTGGATGGCCAGGGCGGCCTGCTGGATGATGCCCTCGCACCGCCGCAGGTCATCGGCCGTCAGGGGGGGGGGGGATTCGCCCGGAGCCGCGCCCGCGCGGGCCACATCCACGACGCCCGCCTTTGCCCGGCCCACGCCACCCGGCAGACCGGACAACTCCCACCCGGGACCGCGCGGCGCCACAAACTCGGACACGCCGCAGGCAG
>CALLZA010000014.1 GCA_937858165.1 uncultured Ardenticatenia bacterium | reverse complement strand
TGCGGGTTGCGGCGTTCGGCTTTCCCCCCCTGGGTGCGTGGCGGCGGCTGTTTGCCGGTTGGGTTCGGCCGCCGCGCTGGGGGGCGGGAGGAAACGTCCGTCTTCTTTCGGCCCCCCGGCGTTTGCTGGGCGGCGGCCGATTCCATCTACCTGCCCAAGGAGATTCGGCCCACGGCCGACTTCCTCTACCGGCGCCTGCTCGGCCGCCACGGCCAGTTCGACGACAAAAGCCGCGAAGTGCTCGACAAGACCGATGAGCTGCGATCGTGGCGGGCCAAGGCGGACGTCCACAGCGAGGGCGACGCCCCGGTGGATTCGATCTACGCCTTCTTCAACGACGACTACGCCGGCCACGCCCCGGCCACGGCCAACCGGATGCGGGCGCTGCTGGGCTGGGAAGTCGAAGAAGGGCCGCCGCAACAGGGGCGGCTGTTCGGGTAACAAAGAGCGCCCGCCGCCGGAGTCCCGGCGGCGGGCGCTGTTGGTTCACAGACTTGTCGGCAGGCGACTTGGGCCAGGCCCAGGCCGCCGGGTAAGTTAGTAAGCCGCGCCCTTGCCCCCTGGCAGCTTGGCCGCGATCTGGCCATAGAGATGGCCGGTGACAAACTGGATGTACGGCCCCATGGCCAGGCCGATCAGAACGGCGGCGATCCAGCCCAGGCAGGGAACGATGGCCACGATGCCCGTCACCACGGAGATGGCCAGGACGGCGACAACGGAGACCAGAAAGGCGATCAGGATGTCGGCCATGTGGTCGCGGATGATGTCGAAGATCTCGCTGAAGCGAAACAGCGCGCCGAACTCATCCTCGCGGGCGTACTGAATTAGCAGCGCCGGCGTCAGGAACAGGAAGGCGATGACCGTCAGCAGGACCAGACAGGCCACCAGCAGCCCGGCCCCTGTGGTCGCAGCGGCAACCATGTCGCCACTCGAATCGACCACACTGCCTAGCCCGCCGGTGACAAGGCCCACAATGAGCATGAGCAGGATGAAGGGCAAGGCCCAGATGAGTTGGCCGATGGTGACGAAGAAGCCGTCGCGCACCAGCTTGCCATAATCCATCCACTCCGGCAGTTCACTGTCGTTGCCGTCCATCACCTGCCGGACGATCTTAACGAGGTAGCCCTGCAGTATGAAGGCCGGAATGATAAGGAAGGACAAGACCGACATCACCGCGCCAATCAGCAGCTTGCTGATCCACTGCTTGTCATCGAACATGAAACGAAAAGCCTTATTGACGTCCATTATGATTCTCCTTGATAGTGACGCCTATCATGACACCCATTGAGCAATACGCAACTGGGTGAAACGGGTTGCACCGCCCTATCAGGCAGAATAATTTCTGCCCTATGGGGTAAATCGCCGGGTGGGCCGCCTCATGCTAGAATGACCGGCATGGCCCGAATCATTTTCATGGGCACGCCGGAGTTCGCCGTGCCCATCCTGCAAACCCTGCTGGCGACACAGACTGTCGTCGGCGTCGTCTGCCAGCCCGACAAGCCGGCCGGGCGCGGCAATCAGTTGCGGCCGCCGCCGGTCAAGTTGGCCGCGCTGGCCGCCGGCATCCCCGTCTACCAGCCCAGGTCGCTGCGCCGCGAGGAGGCCGCCGCGCCGCTGCGCGAGTGGCAGCCGGACGTCATCGTCGTCGCCGCCTTCGGCCAGATTCTGCGCCCGCACGTGCTCTATCTGCCGCCGCACGGCAGCCTCAACGTCCACGCCTCGCTGTTACCGCGCTGGCGCGGCGCGTCGCCCATCCAGCACGCCCTGTTGGCCGGCGACGCGACGACCGGCGTGACGCTCATGGGCATGGACGAAGGGCTGGACACCGGGCCGATGTACGTCCAGGAGGCGCTGACCATCAGCCCGGACGAAACGGCGGCCACGCTCCACGACCGCCTGGCGGCACTGGGGGCCGAGATGCTGCGCCGCCATCTGGACGACATCCTCGCCGGGCGCGTTGTCGCCGTGCCCCAGCCCGACGAAGGCGCAACCTACGCGCCGATGATCGCCAAAGACGCCGGCCAAATCGACTGGACGCGCGACGCCGCCGAGTTGGATCGGCTGGCGCGGGCCATGACCCCCTGGCCGGGCGCGTTCACCCAGTGGAACGGCGAGACGTTGAAGGTGCTGCGCGCGCGGCCGGCCACTGCCGACCTGCCCGACGGCCCGTCTGGCCTGGTGGCGCGCGTCGCCGGCGGCATTGCCGTCCTGGCTGGTGGTGGCGGCGGGCTGCTGCTCGACGAAGTGCAGCTGGCCGGCAAGCGGGCCATGAGTGCCGCGGAGTTCGTCCGGGGACGGCCGGAGTTCGTTGGTAGTTCGCTGGGCTCGGCTCAGGCGTAGCGGGGGCCGGGGCGAGAGCAGGGGCAATGAACGTTGTAGTCTATGGCGCGGGGGCCATTGGCGGCTATCTGGGCGGGCGGCTGGCGCTGGCCGGCCACCGGGTGACGCTGGTGACGCGACCGGCAGTGGCCGCGACGCTCAACGCCGCCGGGTTGCGCATCACCCAGGACGGCGCGACCGAGACCGCACAACTGCGGGCCGTGGGCCGGCTGGCCGAGGCCTTCGATGGCCCGTGGCCGGAGTTGATCGTGCTGAGCATGAAAGCCTACGATCTGGCAGCGGCCGTGGCCGACCTGCGCGCCGTCTGCCCCCAACCCGCTATGCTGCTGACAACGCAGAACGGCATCGGTGTGGAGGAGATCGTCGCCGCCCCCTTCGGGGCGGAGCGCGTCCTGGCCGGCACACTGACCATTCCTATCAGCCGCGCTGGCGCGGCGGCGCTGGCCGTGGAGCGCGCCGGGCGGGGGATGGGCATCGCCCCGGTCGAGGTGGGGCGGTCGGTGGCCGACTGGGTTGCGCTGTTTGCCGCGGCGGGCATCCGCGCCGGGGAGGTGGCCGACTACCGGGCCATGAAGTGGTCCAAGGCGTTTCTCAACATCATGGGCAACGCCACCTCGGCCATCCTCAACCGCCCTCCGGCCGACCTCTACCGTCGCGACGACGTCTTCGATCTGGAGATGCGGATGCTGCGCGAGATGCGGGCGGTCATGAGGCGGCTGGGCGTGGGCATCATCAATCTCCCCACCGCGTCGGTGCGCCCATTAGCGGCTACGCTGGCCTATGCGCCGCGCTTCCTGCGGCGGGTCGTCTTCACGCAGGTTATCGTCCACGGCCGCGGCGACAAGATGCCGTCATTCCACATCGACCTGGTCGGCGGCAAGGGGCGCAGCGAGGTGGCCTTCCACAACGGGGCCATTGCCGCCGCCGCGCGGGCGTGTGGCGTGGCCGCGCCGGTCAATGCGGCGCTCAACGACGTGCTGCTGCGGCTGACGGCCGACGAAGCGGCGCGGGCCGAGTTCGACGGGCGGCCGGAGCGGCTGCTGGCCGAGGTGGCGCGCGTCGAACGGGGAGAGTGAAATGGAGCAAGAAGAGAGCTACGAGCACCAACTGCGCGCCGAGATCGTCCACATCGGCCAACTGATGCACGCCCGCGGGCTACTGTGTGGCTTCGAGGGCAATCTGTCGGCCCGGCTGGACGATGAGCGGCTGCTGATGACGCCGTCGGGGCTGCACAAGGGGCTGATGCGCGAGGAGCAGTTGTTGGTGGTCGATCTGGAAGGGCGCATCGTCGTCGAAAGTGAGGCGACGCGCGGCCTGCGGCCGACCAGCGAGCTGCCGATGCACCTGGAGGCGTACCGCCGACGGCCGGACGTGCGCGCTGTCGTCCATGCCCATCCGCCCATCACCGTCGCCCTGTCCATCGCCGGGGTGGCAATGGATACGCCCCTTCTGCCGGAGGTGATCGTTCTGCTGGGGCTGATCCCGACCACCGACTACGCCATGTCCTCCAGCGACGAGGGGGCCGCGGCCATCCGCCGGCTCATCGCTGACCACGACGCCCTCATCTTGCAGCGTCACGGCACGCTGACCGTCGGCACGACGTTGACCGTCGCCTTCATGCGCCTGGAGACGGTTGAGCAGAACGCGCGCATCCACTTCATGTTGGCGCAACTCGGCGCGGATAACCCCCTCGCCGCCCACGAGGTGCGCAAGCTACTCCAGATGCGCCGCGCGATGGGCCTGGAGCGAGCGGGGGATGCCGCTGCGTTCCAGGCCCGTTGGGGCGTGGGGCCGGATTAGGGCGCCAGCCCGCCGAGCGAACTGGCGGCGTCGCGCTTTGACTGGTCGAGCATCGACCCAACCTGCTCCTGAGTCGCTCCGGCGTCCTGCGCGCTCTGTTGCGATTGGGCCAGCGTGGCGTCCGTCGCGCCGCAGATGACTTGCAGCGCTGCGCCGGCTGCCGCGGCATCCATCTGGCCGCCCGACCAGCGGGTCAATACGTCGCTCAGTGACGCCTGGTTGGCCTGCAAACTGGCCAGCAGTTGACCCAGGCCCGGCGTATTGAGCAGCCCGCCCAACTGTTGCTGGCCAGATTGCAGCACCTGGCCCACGCCTAGCAGCCCCGCCGGCACGGCCAGTGCGCCCAGCCCGCCTTGCTGCCCGGCCTGGGCCAGCCCTTGCAGGGTGGCGCAGATAGTCTGATTGAGGACGGCCACGCCGATGATGCTCTGCCATGGCCCCATGAGGCTTTGGCCCTGGGCGGCGGCGGCGGCGGCTGTGGCGGCTGTGCCGGCGTCTTGACTCTGTCCCTGGCCGGATCCGGCAGCAACGGCGGTGGCGGTGGGGGTGGGGGTGTCGGTCGGCAGCGGGGTGGCTGTGGCCGGGGCGACCGTAGCCGCGGGCAAGAGCGTGCTGGTCGGCAGTGGGACGGCGGTGTTCGTGGCGGTGATGGCCGGGGCGGCCGTCGCCAGATCGGCCGGCGTGGCCGTCGCCACTTCGGCCGTGTCGTCGCCGCGACAGGCGGCCAGACCAACGACCAGCAGCAGTACAACGAGCGGGCGCAAGCGATGGTTCATGTCTCCAATCCCTCCTTATTCATGGCGGCCAAGAGGCCTAACGCGAACCAGAACACGACAGCCGGCTTGGCGCCCAGCACCAGGGCGTCGGCCAGCCCGAAGACGTGGAGCGCGACCAGCCCGGCCAACAGCCCCAGGCTGACGGCGCGAAAGCCAGGGTCGCGGCGGGCAACGCGCCAGCCGACGGCCGCGGCCACGAACAGGACGGCCAGATAGGCCACCAGCCCGGGCAGGCCCGTGTCGAGCGCTGTTTGCAGAAAGATGTTGTGGGCGTGGCCCAGGTCATAGTCGGGCCAGGGCGGCAGAGGATAGAGGCGAAAGACCACCTGCCGGAACGCACCCAGACCGACGCCGGTGAACGGAAAGTCGCCCACGGCCGTCGCGCCCCAGGGCCAGATGGCGCGACGCACGCCAAGCGTCCGCAGCGTACCGACGGCCGTGTCCGCCGGTGGGTTCAGCCACATCTCCCACAGCGTCGTCGGCCCGATCCACACTGCCACTGCCAGCGCCGCCAGTACCGCCAGGCCGACGACCAGCCGCAGGCCCCGCCGCGCGTGCGAAGGGGGCAGCACGGCCGCCCATAGCGCTGCCAGGGCGAACAGCCCGGCGGCGGTAGCGATCCAGCCACCGCGTGATTGGGTTAGGATCAGAATGGCGACGACGAGGAGCGCCACCAGCGCCAGCGCCACGCGCCACAGACGTCGGCTCGGCCCTGGCCGCGGCCCGACCGCCAGCGAGACCAGCAGCGGCAGAAAGAAGCTGATGAGCGCGGCCAGTTGGTTGGGGTGGGTGGAAAGTTGCGCCAGACCGGGCAAGGCCAGGTTGCGAAAGGGGTTGGCCGCGGTCAGGGCGGGTATCTTGGGCAACTCGCGCAGACTTAGGACTCCGGTGACACTGAAGCCGAGGCAAATGAGCAGCAGCAGGCCCACGGCCAGGGCCACGTGGGGGCGGCGGCCCACAGCGATGACCACGAAGCGCCACACGGCCAGCCCTAGCACGACGCCGGTCGCCTTGGGGAGCGTCTCCATCGGGTCGGCCGAGACGAGGATGCCGACGCCCAGCGCAACGCCTAGCAACACAAAGGCCAGGTTAAACGGCGTGCGGGGCAGCGCGGTGCGGTCGAACGCCATCCCCAGCAGCCAGACCAGGGCCAGGGCCAGCAGGGCCACGACGGTGGCCGCGGGCAGAAGGTCGGGGAACAGCAGCCACGGCACGGCCGACAGCAGAATGATCCCCTCCAGGATCACCAGGGGACGGACGGCGCGCCGCGCGCCACGCTCATCTTGCGCCCGCTCGGCCAGAGTGGTCACATGCCCTCGTCCTGTGGGGCCGCCGGCCGGCCCGGGGTCAGTAGGCGCCCTTGCCGCGCACCACGACCCACGGCGTCTTCAGCAGGATGTAGATGTCCATCCACAGAGAGTAGTTTTGCACGTAGTAGAGATCATCCTCGGTGTGGAGGTGGAGCGGCTTGTCGGCGCGGCCGTTGATCTGCCACCAGCCGGTCATGCCCTGGGGCACGGCCAGCCGCTTGTGCTGCCACGGCTCATACTGGCCGACCAGCCAGGGCAACTCCGGCCGCGGCCCGACGAGGCTCATGTCCCCCTTCCAGACGTTGAACAGTTGGGGTAACTCGTCCAGGCTGGTGTGGCGCAGGAAGCGGCCAACGCGCGTGACGCGCGGGTCGTCGGCCTTTTTGAACAGCACCTTGCCGTCGGCCGTTACCTCGTTGAGCGTATCCTGCATCTTCTCCGCGCCGACGATCATCGAGCGGAACTTGTACATGGAGAACAGGCGACCGTTCTCGCCGACGCGCTGCTGGCGGAAGATGATCGGCCCTTTGGAGTCGAGCCGAATGAGAAGGATGATGATCGCCATGGGCAACAGGGCGATGCTGAGGAGGATGCTCGACAGGGCGAGGTCGAACATGCGCTTGACGAGACGTTGCACATCGTTGAGGGCGGGATCGCGCAGATTGATCATGGGCAGGCCACCGAAATCATCAACCGAGGCGCGGTAGAGGGCGAGGCTAAAGTAGTCGGGGACCACGCGCACGTGAACGGGCAGATCGTGCAGCGCCAGAACCAAGGCATTGATCTGGGCATAGTCACGTTGGGGTAGGGCGATGACGACATCATCGATGCGACCGGTCTGGACGACCTCGCGCACGTCTTCGAGCGGGCCAAGGACGTGCATGACAAATTCATCGCTTGTGTCGGCGTTGATGGGTACTTCGTCCAGATAGCCGGACAGGTTCAGACCCATCGAACGGTACTCCTGGATCATCTGGCCGACGCGCTGGCCGACTTCGCCGGCGCCGACGATGAGGACACGCCGCTCGCCGGCGGGCATGCGACCGATTCGGAACAGCGCCCGCGCCATAACACGCCAACTGGTCAGGAAAATAAGATCGAGACCCAGGAACAGCAGGAAGACCCAGCGCGGGAAGTCACGCTGCGCCAGGTAAAGCAACCCGGCGAAGATGAGCGCCGAAGAGAGTGTGGCCACAGCCACGATCTGTAGCTCGTCGATCGCCTTGTAGATGCGTTTGGGATCGTAGACCGACAACACCAGGAAGGTGACCCCCCAGATGAGAGGGACTGCCAGAAACGTATAGGACGCGATAGAGGCCGGGCCGCGGAGGTTGGTCAGGGAGGCGGGGATGTAGCGCACCAGGTACATCGCCAGCCCCAGTGCGACCAGTGTAAGCACAATATCGATAACAATTGAAAAGATGGCGTAATTAACCCCGAACCGCCGCAACATAACTACCCCTTGCCTCGCACAACCAAACGCCACCTGCGCGTCCGGCTACGCTGGCATGCACCTGCCTTCACTATTTCTTTTGCTTACACCCTGGCGTGGTTCAACCCGGCTCTGCTGAGCTTCTGTGACGTTTCCGCCAAGTTGGTTGTGAAAATGGGTGCAATCTACTCAAACATATTATAACGGCCGCGGTTTAGAGGGCAAAGTCGGGGAGCTACAGAGTGTGGGCGACTTCTCATTTTGACGCGTCGCCCGGCAGTGGTTGGGGCGCGGGGTGGCGACAAATTGACCCGGCGGCCCACATCGCGCGGCTTACTCCCAGCCGCCATAGACGACGAACGACTTGGTCAGGCCGAAAACCTTTTCGCAATAGAGATTGGCGTTGGGAAAGAGGCTCAGGAGTTCGCGTTTCTTTAGTAAGGTGACCGACGCCGCCTCCTGGCGCGCCGCTTCGCGCGACGGGGAGCGCTTGTGCCAACCCAGGTCGAAGTGATTCAGCAGCCAGGCCCGCGCCTCCAGCGGCAGCCATTGGAAGCCGGGAAACAGGAAGTGGGGTTCGATGGGAAAGTGGTAGTTGGGTGTTTGCAGGAAGTAGCGTCGGCCGACGCGCTCGACCTCACGCGCCATACGCCGTTGGCTGTCCAGGTTGCCAACGTGTTCGATGACCGAATTAGAGAAGACGACGTCGAAGGCGTCGGTGGTGAACGCCGACAGGTCGGTGGCGTCGCCGACCACGCTCTGGAAGCGCGGATGTTTGACAGTCTGCGGGTCCAGGTTGAGGACAGTGAAAGCGACGCCAGGCTCGTCGGTGAAGCCCATCCGCTCCCAGAAGTCCTGCGTGCCGCCGACGTCGAGAATAGTCAGCGGCCGGGGCACGCTGTTCAACAGATCGAGGAAGAACTGGAACCGCCGCCGCCGCATCGCAGTGGCATAGGAATCATCCTGACGATTGTCGGCAAGTCTCTTGAACAACACAGTGACGCCCCTCCAAAGTGATAACGATGCCTGTCGGCAGTGGGTTTTCAGCGGCCCTTCAACGCCGCTGCCATGCGGTAGGCCGCCAATAAGTGTACCTTCTGATGCTCCCAGCCTAACTCATTCTCGATGCGGCAGCGGCCGAAGCGCCCCATTTGCTCGCGCCGCTCCGGGTCGGCCAGCAGCGACAGGATTTGGTCGGCCAGGTCGTGTTCGTCGTCGGCTCGGGCGAAGATTGCCGCATCGCCGGCCGAGACGCGCGACTCGATCAGGTCAAACGCGGCGATGGGCCGGGCGACGGACATATACTCCAGAATCTTGTTCATGGTTGCCGCGTCGCTATAGGGCGTCTTGGGCATGGTGTCAACGCACACGTCGCTGGTGGAAAGGTAGCGGCGGATGAGGTCAAGTTCGGCCCAACCGGTGAAGTGCAGCGCGTCGCCCAGGCCCAGCCCTGCGCTCTGTGCCCGCAGGTCGGCCTCGGCATCCCCGGAGCCCATGATGACGAACTGGATGTCTGTCCGCCCGCGTTCGTGGACGATGATATCGGCCACGCGCACGAATGTATCGACACCATCCTGTGGGTTGAGGACGCCGAGATAGCTGACCATGTAGGCGCGGCCGTTCTTCAGCACCTCGTCCGGCGTGTCGGGCCGCAGCTTGAGGTGGTCAGGCCCGCTGCGAACGATGAAGACGCGATCGGGCGGGAAGCGACCGCGCTCCAGCGCCACGCGGCGGTGGGTCTCGTTGGTCGTAATGACCACATCGGCCGTTTTGAATGTCAGCCGTTCCAGCAGCAGGAGTAGCTTGTAGGCCGTGCCCTGGCGCCCGAAGCGCGACAGATACATCTCCGGCGACAGATCGTGGTGGTCGAAGATGAACTGCTTGCCTATCAGTTTATAGATGCGACCGATGAGCCAGAACGTTTCCGGCGGATTGCAGGCGTGGATGATGTCGAACCCCTCGCGCCGGAGCACCCGCAGCGACAGGGCCAACGTCCACAACCAGCAGTAAGCGAACTCCCAGATGAAGCTCAACGTGCCGCTGGTCAGTGGCGGAGCGGGGTAGCGGTAGAGGGCGATGCCGTCGCGTCGTTCATAGCGGGCAGTGGCGTTGACGCCGGTGATGGAGATGACGGACACGCGGTAGCCGGCGTCGCGCAGCGTTGTCGCCTCCAGCCAGACGCGCCGGTCATTGGGAACTGGCAGGTTTTCGACCAGAATGAGCACGCCGGTCGGATGAGGGGTAGGTGTGGCGCGGTTGGTCATCTAAGCGTCCGGGCAGTGTCGCTCTTGGTCAATCGGTTGCGCGGCCGGTGCGATAGCCGGCTGTTGGGCCGGGGTCAGGCGGGCCGCCACCAGGGCGACGCCCCACATGAGCCACATCACGAACGTGAGCGATTGGTCCCACCACCAGGAGTCGGCTATTTCGCGGATGTTGAAGCCCAAGAAGGCAGCGGCCATCGCCATCCAGAATAGCGCACGCTCGCGCCCCATTCGCCTTTCGGCCAGCCCCTTGATAACGGCTCTCCAGACCGTGGCCCAGATCGCCAGATAGAACAGCAGGCCGATTATACCGTGCTGGAACAACATGCCCAAGTAGCTGCTGTGGGTTCCGGCCGAGTAGTCGGAAGGCGCGCCGGGGATGCGTACGGGAACGCCCCACCCGGCGATGGGGTGCTCCGGCAGCAGTCGCAGCGTGACGACGTAGATTTGCAGCCGCACCAGCCAGCTGCCCGGTCGCAGGTCGATGAATGCCGATTGGAGCGAGCGGATGATCGTCTCCACGGCCACGTAGGCCAGTAGGGCAAAGATGCCCACGCCCAGCAGCGTCACGGCCAGTGAGAACAGGCGCGTTTGCCCGCGCAGCAGGCCCAGCCAGAGGATGGCGAAGAGCGCCGCCCCCGCTACCAGTGCTAGATAGGAGATGCGTGACTCTGTGTAGATCAGGGCCACGGTCAAACTGAAGACGACCACGATGTAGAAGAGCCGCTGCGCCCCGCGGGCAATCATCGCCCGCCAGGCAGTGAACGGGATGAGCAGCAGGCAGGCCATGCTCAGCGAGCTGAAGGACAGCGACAGCGCCGTCAGGCGGTGGCGCAACAGGCCGACCTCGACCGCCGCCGCGCCGAAGCGGCGATAGGCGATGGACGAGAAGAACGAGGAGTTGTCGACAAGCGATTGGGGCAGGACGCGGCCAATCAGCGACACCACCTCGCCGCGCCACAACCCCACCACGTAGATCATCCCCGCTGCGGCGGTGTAGATGGCGATGATGGTCAGGGCGCGCACGACCAGCCGCCACTCGCGCTCGGTGCGAATGTGATTCCAGATCAATATGAGCATTAGGAGTTGCGACCAGACGGTGGCCGTTTCCTTCAGGAAGATGTCGAGGAACGCGCGGTCGGCCCAGATGATGGGCACGACCCACCACACGGCCAAGCCCAGAGCGAACAGGATGGTCATGTTGATGCGCACGCGCCACGCCGCCCCGACTAGGAAGCGGGCCGTCTCGAACCTGTCTCTTATACACATCTGACGCTGCCGACGAGCGATCTAGTGTAGATCTCGGTGGTCGCCGTATCATTAACAAAAAAACAACAAAAAAAAAAAAAAAAAGAGAAGAGACAATCAAGAACTCGCAACGACAGACGACTCTACCTCAGAAGAACTACACTGCACACGAGAAACACACGTAAAAAAAAGACACTCAGTAGACGTAAACAGAAAA
>CALLZA010000013.1 GCA_937858165.1 uncultured Ardenticatenia bacterium | reverse complement strand
GTGCGTTGTTGTATGGTACGTGTGGGGCTTTGTTGATGTGTGTGAGAATCTGTGTTGCAGTTGCCTGATGCTGTGTGTGTTTGACCGTGTGTGGAGTGGGGGGGGGGGGGTGGGTGTTGGGGGGGGGGGTGGGGGGTGGGGGGGGGGGGGTTTTTTGTTTTAATGATACGGCGACCACCGAGATCTACACTAGATGGCTCGTCGGCAGCGTCAGAGGTGTATAAGAGACAGCCTCTACACCTACTGGATCGCGCCGGTCGACGCCCCGCCGCCCGATCCGGCCCTGCTCAATGGCCAGGGATCGCTGGACGTTCTGGCCGAACTGGTCACCGGCGGCTGGCTGGAGCGCCTCGGCCGCGCGACCTGACCCGCCATGCTGCCCGCGCGCACCCTGCTCAACCCACCGCCGGTGGGCGACTTGCTGGCCGAACTGGCCGCCTTCGGCGAGCGCGTCGCCCGGCTGCTGGCCGACACAACGGCCGACTGGTCACGCCAGCCGGCGGCGGGCGAGTGGTCGCTGACGGAGATCGCCTGCCACCTGCGCGACGTGGAGCGGGAAGTGCATCAGGCGCGCTTCATTGCGCTGCTGGAGGATGACAGCGCCTTCCTGCCCGGCGTCGATGCCGACGAATGGGCCGTGACACGCAACTACCGGGCACAGGACGGCCGCGCCGCCGCCGCCGCGTTCGTCACCGCCCGCGCCGAAACGCTTGCCCGGCTGGCCCCCCTGCCGCTGGACGTGTGGGATCGCCAGGGGCAGCACACCTTCTTCGGCCCCACGTCGCTGCACGAACTGGTCTATCTGGCCGTGCAGCACGACCGGGTGCATGGGGGGCAGATTTCGGGGATAGTGGGTCAGTAGGTCAAACTGAACACTGACCCACTGACTTACTAAGCCCGCAAGGACGCCCGCAGCCGCTCAGCCGCCGCCAGACTGCGTTCGTCGCCAAAGATGGCGTGGTGGCGCTTGTAGTAGGCCAGCTCGCTGCACTCACGGTAGCGCCGTCCGCTGCGCCGCCAGGCGTCCGGCCCCTCGCGCAGCAGCAGCCCCAGCCGCCGCCGGTTGCGCCCGGCGGCCGAGCGCACCAGTTCGTACTCGTCGGCCGTCAGCGTCCCCCGCGCCACCTCATCGGCCAGATAGCGTTTCATCCACTGCCGCTCCTGATAGAGGATGAGCGCGATGAGCAGGGCCGTCAGCGCCACGCCACCCCAGTCGAACGTCAACCCGGCCAGCAGGCCCAGCGCCGTATTGGTGAACATGGTGACGTTGTGCAGCGCGTGCAGGGTGATGGCCAGCGCCAGCCCCAGCAGCGGAGCCAGATAGCGCACCGGGCGGCTGGGGCTGAGACGGGCGGCGGCGATGCCCAGACCCGTCAGCGACGTATACAGCGCGTGGCTAAGGCCGAAGACGATGCCGCGCATGATGACGGTGCCGTTCCATACCGCCTGGCCGCCGTCCTCGAACGCCGCGACGTAGTAGAGCACGTTCTCGACCATGGCAAAGCCCATCCCGACCATCGCCCCATAGATGAGGCCGTCCAGCGGGCTATCCAACTCGTGCCGCCAGAGGAAGAGGATGAGGAACAGAATGAGCGCCTTGGCCGTCTCCTCGATAATCGGCGCGATGAGACCACCGGACACGAGGTCGGCCGGGCCGCTATCGAGCAGCAGGTAGAACGGCAGGCTGAGCACCGTGTTGAACAGCAGCGCCAGCAGTGCCGCCGGCACGGCCCCCCACAGGAAAGCCGCCGACAGCAGCCACCACGGCTCCTTCTCGTAGCGGTCAACCCAGTAGATCAACCCCACATAGAGCGCCACCGGCACGGCCGCGGCCAGCAGCGACAGAAGCAGTACATTGCCGGCCGTCACGCCCCTGCCCCACCGGTCGCCCTGCATGTTACAATAGTCATGGATGGTGATTATACCTTATAGAGAAAGCAGCCACAGATGACACAGTTTTACTTCTGAGAAATCTGCGTAATCTGTGAGCTCTGTGGATGGTTTTTCTATTAGTATCCCGGAGGAACGACGATGAGCGCAGACCAGGACCCGGCAACGCTAACCGGCACGTCGGACGAGGCCGTGCTGCGCGCGACCGGCAAGTCGTGGGCGGAGTGGCTGGCCCTGCTCGACGCTGCCGGCGGGCGCGAGATGAATCACAAGCAGCTTGTGGCCCACTTGCAGGCCCATCACGACGTATCCAGTTGGTGGCAGCAGCAGTTGACCGTCGGCTATGAGCAGAGCCGCGGCCTGCGCGCCAAGCACGAGATGGTTGATGGCTATCAGATCAGCCGCAGCCGCACCCTGGCCGCGCCCATCGCCGCCGTCTACGAGGCGTGGGTCGACGATGCGGCGCGCGTCCGCTGGCTACCCGACGCGGCGTTCACCGTCCGCAAGGCCACGCCGCCCAGGTCACTGCGCCTGACGTGGGCCGACGCCGCCGGGGCCGGCGCCACGGTGGTCGAGGTGACCCTGGCCGACAAGGGCGACCGGACGACGGTCACAGTGCAGCACACCAAGCTGCCCGACGCGGCGGCGGCCGAAGCGATGAAGGCGTACTGGGCGGAGGCGTTGGGGCGGCTGGCCGATCATCTGGCCGGTGACGGCTGAACGACGCCGGCTATAATCGTTGCCATGACACAGCAAGCGCCGCCAGACGGACGCCGGCTTATTATCGACATAGCCCTGGCCCGCGCGGGCCGCGGCACGGGCAGCAGCGCCCCATTCATGCACCGGAGGACGGCCATGCAGCAATTCCCCGACCTGCGCGAGATTCTGCGCGATATCGACTGGGTGGCCGTCGGCGCGGTGGCCGCGCGGGCCTACATGCCGGAGCGGACCACGCAGGACCTCGATATTCTGGTGCGGGCGGCCGACGAAGCGCACGTGGCTGCGCAACTGGTCGCCGCCGGCTACGAGCGCGTGGCCGAACTGGGCATCCCCGGCGCGGCCTTCGCTCGGGCGGGCGAACCGGAGATCGATGTTCTCCTGGGTGACACACTGTGGCTTGAGGAAGCGCTGGCCGCGCCGAGCCATGATCCGGCCGGCTTCCCCGTCCTGGGCCTGCCTTACCTGGTGCTGATGAAGTTGGCCGCCGGCCGGGCGCGTGACATCGCTGACGTGGCGACGATGCTGGGCTGGGCCGACGACGAGGCCCTCGAGGCCGTCCGCGACGCCATCGACCGCTACAGCCCCGCCGACCGGCCCGACCTCGAATCGCTCATCTACCTCGGCCGCAGGGAAAGAGAATAAGACCTCACGCAAAGAACGCAAAGGACGCAAAGAAGAGATCTTCCTTTGCGATCTTTGCGTCCTCTGCGATCTTTGCGTGAGGCTCTTATTGACCCACAGTGATCAGGTCCTTCATCGCCGCGAACTTCCCCTCGCCGATCCCCGGCACGTCCATGATCGCCTCGATCGTCGCGAACGGCCCGTTGGCCTCGCGGTGGGCGATAATGTTGGCGGCCGTCGTCGGGCCGATGCCGGGCAGCATCTCCAGATCGGCCTGTGTCGCCAGGTTGATGTCGATCAGCCCGGCCGTCGTCACGCCCCCCATGCGGCTCGCGCCGGGATCGGCCGTGGCCGCCGGGGCGCTGATGGGCGGCGGTGTGGCCGCGCCCTCGGCCAGCGTTGGCACGTAGATCTGCATCCCATCGACCAGTGACCCGGCCAGATTGACAGCCACCGGGTCGGCGTCGCTGCTCAGCCCGCCCGCGGCGCGCACGGCGTCGTCAATGATGCTTCCCGGCGGCAGCGTGTAGACGGCCGGGTTGACCACCGCGCCGCTGACGTAGACGCGCAGCGGGCCGGATGTGGCCGTGGGCAGGGGGGTCGGCGGCGGCGCGGCGGTGGCCGTCGGCGCGGGCGGGATGATCTCGATGCCTGCCGGCTCGGCCGCGCCGCGGACGTTAGCCAGCGCATAGCCCGCGCCAAGCAGGAGGACAGCGACGACAATGAGGCCGATGATCAGCGTGCCGTTGAGTTTCATGGCTCTCTCCACAAGTTAGAACCCTCTCCCACAGGGCGAGGGGTTGCGCCCTCTCCCCCGCTCCCCTGCTCCCCTGCGCTTCTCAATAGAGCAAATCAATAAACGTCCCCACATCCATCGCCCCGAAGTAGTCGTCCAGCGCCACATCGGCCAGGGCGGCGGTCAGGCGCTCGCGATCGTAGGGCACGCCGACGAGGTGGGCCTCCAAGTCGGCCACGTCGCGTTGGCCGCTGAAGTCGCCGAAGAGGCGGATGGCCCGCACACGCCCTTCTTCGACGTCGATACGCGCATCGACCTTACCGGCCGGGAAGCGGGCGCTCTTCTGGACGTTGAATTGGGGCGAGCGGCCGTAGTTCCAACTCCACAGCCGATAGCGCCGCTCGGCGATCTCCTCGATGGCCAGCCAGTCCGCCCCCGTCAGGTTAAGCGTGGGGATGGCGTCGCCGCCGAAGATGGCCCGCAACAGCGCCGTGCGCAGGTCGGCCAGCGTCATCTCGCGCGGCAGCAGCTCGCGGATGTTGGCCACGGCGCTGCGCACCGAGTGGACGGCCTTCGACTCGATCTGCACCCGCCGCGGGTTGATGGCCCGCAACATCTCACCCAGGTCGGTGTCGAACAGGAGCGTGCCGTGGCTGAACATGCGCTGCGGCGTGGCGTACTGGGCGTTGCCGGAGATCTTGCGCCCTTCGACGAAGATGTCGCTCCGGCCGCTCAACTCCGCCGGCACGCCCAGCGAGCGCAGCGCGGCTACCACCGGTCCGGTGAAGCGGGCGAAGTCGTTGAGGTGCGCCTTGCCATTGGTGACGAAGCTGAAGTTGAGGTTGCCCAGATCGTGGTAGACCGCGCCGCCGCCCGACAGCCGCCGCACGACGTGGATGCCGTGGGCGTTGACGTAGTCAGGGTCGATCTCCTCCAGGGTGTTCTGATTGCGGCCGATGATGACCGCCGGCTCGTTGACGTAGAACAGGAGCAATGGCTCGTCGCTGTCCAAATGACGCAGCAGGTACTCTTCAAAGGCCAGGTTGAGGCGCGGGTCGTGAATGTCGCTATTGTCAACGTAACGCATACTTTCCATCCTATCACGCCAGGGGGAAGACGGCGACGAGCAGCCAGCCGAAAAAGAGCGCGTTGCCGATGGCGTAGCTCCACGGCCGATCAATCGCCGCCCCGGCCAGGCTCATGGCCGCCAGAATGACCGGGATGAGCGGCATGAGCAGCGCGATGAAGCCCATGCCGGGGCTGACAACGACCGTCAGCAACAACCCGGTGACGATGACCACCGTCTGGAACAGCCACCAGCCGGCGCGCCGCCCCGTTGACGCCCCCTGCTGGGCCACTCCCGCGGCCAGCAGCCAGGGCAGCGCCGCCGCCGCCGCCGGCAGCCAGCGCAGCAGCCGTGCCGGCGTCAGCCACCACGGCAGCCAGACCCGGTCGGCCATGACGCCAAAGGCCAGCGTCAGCGCGGCGAAGAGCAGCAGGCCCCACAGGGCGTCGCGACCGGTCGGCCGCGGCGGGCGGAAGCCGAGCCGCAGCCACACCAGCCCCAGCGCGGCGAACCATAGCGCCAGCGCCCCGCCAACCAGCAGCCCGCCCAACCGGCTCACATCACCCACCCGGCCGAGCAAAGCCAGCAGCAGGACGGCCGCCAGCGCGCCCAGTGGCAGCCCGAGCCACGGCCACGGCGAATGGCGACGAGCGCCCGCCGGCGCGGCGGGCGGGATGAGCGGGGCCGCGGCCGCCAGCAGCAGCAGCCAGCCGGCCAGATGGGCCACGTACCAGACGACGCGCCGGTCGGCCGCAGCCGTCGTCGGGGGCAGGTCGAACGTCCGGTTCAGCCAGTCGAGCGCCGCCTGGTGGGCCGTCCGGCTGAAGAGGATGGTGATGTGTTCGACGTTGGGCACGTCAACCATTGCCCGGCCGCGACCGCCGGCCAGGTCGTCGTTAGCCCCGCCGGCGCGGGCCAATAGGTCGCGGCCGTTGGCGGCGAACTGTGGCTCCAGCGTCCCGGCCATGAGCAGCAGGTTGCGCGGAGACTCGGGCGAGACGTCGGCCCCGGTGGGCGAGACGGCGACGGTGGCCCGGTAGCGGTCGGCGGCAGCGATACCCGCGCTCATCACCGCGCCACTGCCCATGGAGTGGCCCAGCAGGGCGACGCGGGCCGGGTCGATCTCCGGCTGGGCCAACAGGGCGGCGTAGGCGGCGTCGAGGTTGCGTTGCAGGCTGCCGTCGTCGAGACGGGCGCGGGCCGAGCCGTGGCCGTCAAAGTCGAGCAGCATGACGCCGTAGCCGGCGCGGGCCAGTGGTTGGCCGAAGCCGAGCATGAACGGCGTCGAACCAGAGAAGCCGTGGGCAATGATGACCGCCGGAACGCCAGTCGCGCCCGCTGGGACGAGGAACAGCAGCGGCTCGCCATTGGCCCCGCTCAAGCGCCGGCTCTCCAGCCCGCTCGCCCCCGCCAGCACGCCCCACCAGGACAGCCCAATGAGCAGCAGGGCGGCGGTGACCAGGGCGAGACGAAAGGGGCCAAGACGGGCGAACAAATGGGAGCGACGCGGCAACGATGACATAGGCCTAATCATATGCCGCCGGGCGACGCGCGTCCAGACCTGACAGGTCTCAGAACACCTGTCAGGTCTATTAAACTGTGCTATCCTTTGCCTGTGCCAACACGGACAAAATCGACCTGGATGCTCTATGGCGCTTATGGCTTCACCGGGCGGCTGTTGCTGGCCGAGGCGGTGCGGCGCGGCCACCGGCCGGTGTTGGCCGGGCGCAACGCGGCCAAGCTGGCGGCGCTGGCGACGCAGTACGATCTCGACTGGCTGGCCCTCGACCTCGACTACGCCGAGCGGCTGAACAAGACGATCGAGCGCTTCACGTTGGTCTTCCACGCCGCCGGACCCTTTATCCACACCAGCGAGCCGATGGTCCGCGCCTGTCTGGCCGGCCAGACCCACTACCTCGACATCACCGGCGAACTGCCCGTCTTCGAGAGCGTCTTCGCCCGCGACGCCGAGGCCCGCGCCCGCGGCGTCGTCCTCATGTCCGGCGCGGGCTACGACATCGTGCCCAGCGACTGCCTGGCCCGCCACGTGGCCGACCGCGTCCCCGGCGCCATGCAGTTGGAGACGGCGCTCGTGGCCCTAGCCGACCTGTCATCGGGCACGGTCAAGTCGGCGCTGGTCAACGCCAACCGCTACCCCGGCGGCAGCCTGACGCGGCGCGACGGCCGTCTCGTCCCTTCGCCGCTGGGCAAGGGGCGGCGCAAGGTGCGCTTCAGCGACGGCCGCGTCCGCGAAGTGTCCCCCTTCCCCTGGGGCGACCTGGTCACCGCCTACCACACGACCGGCATCGCCAACATCACCACCTACCTGGCCTTGCCGGCGCTGCCGGGCATGGGGCTGCTGTCGCGCCCGGCGCTGAAGGTGTTGGGCCAGGGCGCGGTGCAGCGGGTGGCCGACCGGGCAGCGACGTGGTTCTTCACCGGCCCCGACGAGGAGGCGCAGCGCAAGGGGCGCACCTACCTCTGGGCGCGAGCCGCCGGGCCGAGCGGCGCGGCTGAGGCGTGGCTGGAGACGGGCGAAGTCTATCGCTTCACGGCGCTGGCCGGGGTGCGTCTGGTCGAGCGCGTTCTGGCCGCGGGCAAGCGCGACGAACCGCCGCTGGCCGGGGCGCTGACGCCGGCCGGGGCGTTCGGGGCCGACTTCGTGCTCGACATCGAAGGTGTGCGGCGGTTCGATTCACTGCCTTAAGATTGGGAACCACAGATTACACAGATTGGTAGCGGTCGTTGGTCATTAGTCTGAACAGTCAACGACCCACGTAAATCTGTGAAATCTGCGTAATCTGTAGTTTTTCTCTGCTTAAGGCGCGGGCGTCGGTGTGCGATAGGGGTCGGTGACGATCTCCAGCGTCGTCAGTTGGCCATCGCGCACTTCGACCGTCCGCCGGTACTCCTCCCCCTGCACCTCGACGAACACCGTATAGCGCCCCTCGGCCACCGGGCCAAAGACGAAGTTCTCGCCCAGCGCCGGGTCGGGGCGGATGAGGTGGTCGGGGTCGTCCAGGTAGGTGAAGGTGTTGAGTAAGCCCCCTTCCTTGTCGATGAGCGTCACCGTGACCCCTTGCCAGGCGCGGCCGTCGGGGTCGACCAGTCGCCCGGCGATGACCCCGCTGCCCGACCACGGTTCCAGCCACAGCAGCGGGTTGCGCGTCGCCCCGAACGTGTTGGCCCCCACGCGCACCTCCAGATGCAGATGGGCCACTGTGGCCACGCCGGCCGTGCCCTCGCGGGCCAGCGGCTCGCCGCGGGCCACCCGCTGCCCCTCGACCACCTGCACGTCGCGCACGTGGCCGAAGAGGACGTAGACCGGCTGCCCGTCGTGGCCCTCGTCCAGTTGCAGGACCACAACTTGGCCGTACCAGTCGCAGCGCCAGCCGAATAGTTCATCGATGTCATCGCGGGCCAGGACGATGTGGCCATCGCCGGGGGCCACGGCCAAGGCGTCGTCCTCGTCGGCCATGTCCAGACCGTTGTGCAGCAGGTAGCGCCCGCTGCCGTCGGAGCCGTAGGGGTAGCCGGCGTTGCGCCCGGCGGTGGGCAGCGGGTTGACCAGCGACAGCGGCGGCAGCACGGCGGTGGCGTCCGGCGTCGGCCAGGGGTCGGCCGTCAGGGTGTAGGCGGCGTAGTCGGGCTTGACGGGCGCGGGATCGGGGCAGGGCAGGCCGACGGCCGGATCGGGCGTAGGTGTCGTGGGCGTGGCCGTGGGCGACGCGGTGGCGGTGGGCGATGGTCGGAGGGTGGCCGTGGCCGTCGCTTGCGGCGTGGGCAGAGCGGGCGGCGTGGCCGAAGGGGCGGCGGTGGGCAGAGCCGCCGCCGCGACGACCGTCCGGGTGGGCGCGGGCAATGGCTCAGTCTGGAGTGTGGGGGCGGCGCAGGCGGACAGAACGAGCAGGACAAAGAGGAGAGCGACCGCGCGACGCGGCCGGGTGGTGGCGTGCATGGCGGCCGATTCTCCGTCGCGCCGCGCCCGGCGTCAACTTTGCAGGCGCTAACGCTAAGAATGGCACGCTGATGGCGCTGATATCACGCTGATTCTCGCTGATAAGAAAGTCGTGTTCTTATCAGCGAAAATCAGCGTCCGCTCAGCGTCATCAGCGTGCCACTCTTCTGATTGCCCGCTTACCCAACTTCCTCTATCATGCCACCATCACCCATGACCGCCCTAACCCTGACCCAAGCCCACTTCTATACCTTCCGCGCCTGCCCGCGCCGCTTCTATCTGCGCTATCTGGCCCGCGTGCCCTGGCCGGAAGCGCCGCTGGGCACGGCCCAGGAAGAGGCCTACGACCTCGGCCACCGCTTCCACCGCCGCGCCGAACGCCACTTCCTCGGCCTGGCCGACGACGCGGAGACCGACCCTACCCTGCGCGTCTGGTGGGACACCTTCCGCGCTCAGGGGCCGCCCTTGCCCACCGGGCAGCGCTTCGTCGAGGCCGGGCTGACCGTGCCCATCGGCAACCACTTTCTGACCGGCCGCTTCGACCTGCTCATCGTCGGCGCGGACGCGATCGGCCAACCGGCGGCCCACCTGTTTGACTGGAAGACCGGCGACCCGCGCCCGATCGACCGGCTGCGCGCCGCCTGGCAGACGCGCGTCTACCTGGCCGTGCTGGCCCAGGGCGGGGCGGCGCTGCTGCCGGACGCGGCCGACGCCTTCGCCCCCGACCGACTGAGCCTCACCTACTGGTACGCCGCCGACCCCCAACAGCCGCGTGTCGTCACCTATGACGCTGCCACCCACCGGCGCAACTGGGCCGAGATGGAGCGCATCGTGGCCGAGATCGACCGGCTGACGGCGACGGACACGGCCGAGGCGTGGCCGCTGACCGACGATCTGGCCGAGTGCCGCCGCTGCGCCTATCAGGCCCTGACCGGCCGCCAATCCGCCGGCGAGGCCCAACCGGAGTCGCCCGACGAGGACGCGCCGCCGCCGGATGAGTGGTTAGAACCGCAGTGGGGGTAGGAGAATTAGGAATTACGAATTAGGAATGAACACTAGCGAGGGGCGTTAAAAGGCGGAGTCCCCATCCTCAGATGCGGACGGGCGATCAACGCGGAGTGCGCATCTGAGGATGCGCACTCCGCGGGTGGCAGTGCGGTAACTAACCACAATTCCCATGAACCCTGACGAGTTGCGCTTCCTACTAAGCTCCGACGGCCAAACCGCCCTGGCCAAACTGGCCGCCACCCCGCCGACGCCCGACAGCCACATGGCGGTCGCCGCCCTGTGGCGCGAGCGGCTGGGGCCGGAGCGGGCGCAGGCGGCGCTGGAGGTAGCCTTGCTGCGGCAGCGGGCTGAACGCAAGTTCAGCCGCGCGGCCGAGATGTTCTTCACCCGCGATGGGCTGGAGCCTGTCTCTTATACACATCTCCGAGCCCACGAGACCGTACTAGATCTCGTATGCCGTCTTCTGCTTGAAAAAAAAAAAAACAACCTATGTTGAACACCATTACACACATTAGCTTCGCTCAACTCTCACTAACACTGAATATCATATTATGTTAATGACCACGTACGTAGATGTCATAATCCTTCCGTATAACTACATACTACACAATGCACTC
>CALLZA010000012.1 GCA_937858165.1 uncultured Ardenticatenia bacterium | reverse complement strand
TCTACACCACTTCACGTATGTGACGGCTCTGTCTGATATTTTCGTTCCGTTCGCACCGTATTGTGTGCATCACTATTGTTCATACTGTGTTGACGCTGTTCCATGATGCATTAATTCGACTTGTGTTGGTGTGTTTTTGTTTTCAAGCAGAAGACGGCATACGAGATCTAGTACGGTCTCGTGGGCTCGGAGATGTGTATAAGAGACAGGGTCATAGGCGAAGTCGTCGACGCCCCACAGGGCCAGGAAGATGCCCAGCCCGCCATCTTGTCGCTCCTCCAGCGGCCGGTCGAGATTGTCCGGCTGCGGCACCTGGCGCGGGTCGAACGGGCGGCCGGTGTCTTCCAGAAACACCGTTAACTTGTCCCCCTCCGCGCCGGCCCAGATGGTCAGCTCGCCCTGGCGCTCGGCCTCGGCGTAGCCGTGAATGACGATGTTGGTGGCTATCTCATCGACAGCCAACGACAGCCGATAGATGCCCTGTTCGCCCAGGCCGACGGCTGTGGCCGCCCAGGCGACATAATCCATCAGTTGCGACAACATTTCAGGGCGGCCGGGGATGGTCAGGGGTTCCAGTATCATCTTCCCACCAGAATCACGACCGAGCGCGGGCCGACGGGCAGATTGCGCTGGGTGCGCAGCGGCCGCTCGTCGCCGGGCGCGCAGATGTCGTTGGGCGGCTCGCGGAAGGTGTCGGCAAACAGCAGCCAGCGCCGCCCGTCGCGCAGCCGGGGCAGTTCGAAGTTGTGGCTCTCCCAATGCATGTTCAGCGCTACGTAGATGTAGTCGTCGGCTGTGCGCCCCGGCAACAACGCGGCGTGCATGCCGCACAACATGAAGGCCAGCGTGCGGCTGTGGGACGACCAGTCGGGCCGCCCCTCGCGCAGGCCGTGCCAGGAGATGTCGGGGTAGCCGCTGTCGATGAGGTCGCGCTCGTGCAAATGGTAGCGGCGGCGCAGCGCGGGGTGAGCCTTGCGAAAGGCGATGCAGTGGCGCACGAAGCGGAACAGATCGGCGTTGGCCGCCACCTGCGCCCAATCGATCCAGTTTAGCTCGTTGTCCTGGGCGTAGGTGTTGTTATTGCCCTGCTTGGTGTGGGCCATCTCGTCACCCATCAGCAGCATCGGCACGCCCTGACTGACCATGAGCATGGCGATGGCATTGCGCATGAGACGACGGCGCAGAGTGTTGATGGCCGGGTCGTCGGTCGGCCCCTCGTGCCCCCAGTTCCAACTGTGGTTGTCGTTGGCTCCGTCGCGCCCCTCCTCACCGTTGGCCAGGTTGTGCTTCTCGGCGTAGGAGACGAGGTCATTGAGCGTGAAGCCGTCGTGACAGGTGACGAAGTTGATCGACGCCGTTGGTCCGCGCTCCAGGTACATAGCGGGCGAGCCTTTGAGCGCCTGGGCCACCTCTTGCACCTGCTCCATGTCCCCTTTCAGGAAGCGGCGCAGCGTGTCCCGGTAGCGGCCGTTCCACTCCGCCCAGCGTCCATAGGCCGGGAAGGAGCCAACCTGGTAGAGGCCGCCCGCGTCCCACGCCTCGGCGATGAGCTTCGTCTTGCCCAGCACCGGGTCGTGGGCCAGCAGCTCCAGCAGCGGTGGGTTGGCCAGCGGGTGGCCCTCGGCGTCGCGGCCGAGGATGGAGGCCAGGTCGAAGCGGAAACCATCGATGTGGTACTCCGATACCCAGTAGCGCAGGGCGTCGAGCACCAGGTTGCGCACCACCGGGTTGTTGCAGTTGAGCGTGTTGCCCGTGCCGCTGAAGTTCTGGTACGTGCCGTCGGGCCGCAGCATGTAGTACGTCCGGTTATCCAGCCCACGAAACGACAGCGTCGGCCCCTTCTCGCTGCCCTCGGCCGTGTGGTTAAAGACGACGTCGAGGATGATCTCGATGCCGTGGCGGTGGAGCAGCTTGACCAGCGCCTTCAACTCGTCGGCTTCCATGCCCAGCGCGCCGGTGGCCGCATAGCCCGCCTTGGGAGCAAAGAAGCCCACGGTCGAATACCCCCAGTAGTTGCGCAGCTTCTGGCCGGTGTACGGGTTGTAAAAGTCACTCTCACCCTCGCCGAACTCCTGTCTCTTCATCACCTCTCCGCGCCCCCGACACCGTAATACATCTCGTCTGACGTCTTTCGCTTCAAAAAACACA
>CALLZA010000011.1 GCA_937858165.1 uncultured Ardenticatenia bacterium | reverse complement strand
AGGACAGGATACTTTTTCAGTAATCTGTTTCCAGTCTGAAACCTGATAACTTTCAACTGACAACTGTCAACTGTTGTAGGGAACGCTATGACAACGAATATGATCACCATCGACGCCAATGAGGCTACGGCCCTTGTCGCCCACAAAGTCAACGAGGTGATCGCCATCTACCCGATCACGCCCTCTTCGGGCATGGGCGAGTTGGCCGACCAGTACTCGGCCCACGGCGACACCAACATCTGGGGCGCTGTGCCCCTGGTCATTGAGATGCAGTCGGAAGGCGGCGCGGCCGGGGCCGTCCATGGCGCGCTGCAAACGGGCGCACTGACAACAACCTTCACCGCCTCCCAGGGCCTGCTGCTCATGATCCCCAATATGTTCAAGATCGCCGGCGAGCTAACCGCGACCACCTTCCACGTGGCCGCCCGCTCGTTGGCGGCCCAAGGGCTGTCCATCTTCGGCGACCACAGCGACGTGATGGCTACGCGCAATACCGGCTTTGCCCTGCTCTGCTCCAACTCGGTGCAGGAAGCGATGGACATGGCCCTCATCGCCCACTCGGCCACCCTGCGCGCCCGCGTGCCGTTCATTCACTTCTTCGACGGCTTCCGCACTTCGCACGAAATCAACAAGATTGCGCCCATCAGCGAAGCCGTCATGCGGGCCATGATCAACGACGACCTCGTTCGCGCCCACCGCGACCGCGCCCTGTCGCCCGACCATCCCATCATGCGCGGCACGGCCCAGAACCCCGACGTCTACTTCCAGGCCCGCGAAAGCGCCAACCCGTACTACATCGACTGCCCCGGCATCGTCCAGCAGACGATGGACAACTTCGCCGAGTTGACCGGCCGCCAGTACAACCTGTTCGACACCATCGGCGCGCCCGACGCCGAGCGCGTTATCGTGCTCATGGGTTCGGGGGCCGAGGCGGTCGAAGAGACGGTCGACTATCTGGCCGCGCGCGGCGAGAAGATCGGCGCGGTGAAGGTGCGGCTCTACCGGCCGTTCGACACCGCCGCCTTCGTCAACGCCCTGCCGCCCACGACCAAGTCCATCGCCGTGCTCGACCGCTGCAAGGACTGTCTCTTCTACACATATCCGAGCCCACGAACCCGTACCAGATCTCGTATGCCGTCCTCTGCTTGACACCAAAAA
>CALLZA010000010.1 GCA_937858165.1 uncultured Ardenticatenia bacterium | reverse complement strand
TTTTTCTAGGTGTGTATATATATTTATCTTGCGATGTGTTCCAGACTTTGTTAGCTCTTTTGTTTTTTTTTTCAAGCAGAAGACGGCATACGGTATCTAGTACGGTCTCGTGGGCTCGGGGATGTGTATAAGAGACAGGGGCGGTGGCGTCTATAGCAACGCGACGCTCAACCTGAACCGCAGCCTCATCAGCGGCAACTTCGGCCCCACCGGTTACGACAGCGGCTATGAGCTGGTCGGCAACGGCACGGAGAACGCCAACAACTACAACGTCTTCGGCCGCAGCGACATCACCAACAACCGCGCCTTCGCCTACAGCTTCACGCCGGGGGCCAACGACTACCTGGCCACCAGCGACAACGACGGCGCGGGCCCCGACTCGCCCACGGCCATCGGCAACATCCTGAACACGACCCTGGCCAACAACGGCGGCCCGACGAACACCCACGCCCTCGTCGCCGGCAGCCCGTCCGTCGACCTGGCCCCCTCGACCGCCTGCACCGCCGCGCCCGACAGCGGCGTCGACCAGCGCGGCGACCCGCGCAACGTGGACGGCAACGGCGCGGCCAGCGCCAACGAGTGCGACGCCGGCGCGTTCGAGTACGACCCGCCGCCGCCGCCCACCGGCGACATCGTCATCGTCAAGGAAGCCGACCCGGCCGACAACACGCCCTTCGACTTCACCGAAGACATTCCCGGCCCCGGCAACGGCTTCACCCTGACCGACCCGGCCGACAACGCCGAGACGTTCGACGACGTGGCCGCCGGCGTCTACACCGTCGGCGAGACGGGCGAGACGGGCTGGACGCTGGACGACATCACCTGCGTCGATCCGTCGAACAACACCACTGAGGACGAGAGCGGCGGCACAGCGGTCATCGACCTCAGCGCCGGCGAGACGGTCACCTGCACCTTCAGCAACAGCCGCGACACGGGCACCGTCGTCATCCAGAAAGAGGCCGACCCCGAAGACAACACCGTGTTCGACTTCACCGAGAACATCCACGGCGGCGGGGGCATGTTCAGCCTGAGCGACCCCAGCGACAACATCGATCAGTTCGACGACGTGCCCACGGGCACTTATCTGGTCAACGAGACGGGCGAACCGGGCTGGACGCTGGATAGCATCGTCTGCGATGATGCCAACTCCACCGGCAACACCAACACCGGCCAGGCGACGATCAACCTGGAAAAGGGCGAGGTCGTCACCTGCGTCTTCAACAACAGTCTCGACACCGGCACGATCACCATCATCAAGGACGCCACCCCGGCCGACAACACCGAGTTCGACTTCACCGAGGACATCGACGGCAGCGGCTTCACGCTGCAAGACCCGTTGAACAACAGCATCACATTCAACGACGTGACCGCGGGCAGCTACACCGTGACCGAAGACGCCGCGCCGGGCTGGACGCTAGACAGCATCGTCTGTGACGACGCCAACTCTACCGGCAACACCGGCACGCGCACGGCGAGCATTGCGCTGGAAGACGGCGAGACGGTCACCTGCACCTTCAGCAACAGCCAGTTGCCCCCGCCCGTGGCCGACATCTACGTCTCGGCCGAAGACGATGGCCTGACCGACGACAGTCTGAGCTACGGCTCGCACGACATCCTCGCCTGGGACGGCACAGCCTGGAGCAAGTGGTTCGACGGCTCGGCCGCCGGCCTGATGCCCAACGGCAAGTTCAAGCACAACATCAACGCCCTGTGGATTCCCGACACAGCCGGCGACGACGTGGTGATGAGCTTCACCCAGGACGCCCGGTTTGTCGATGGCGTCAGCGGCAAGGTGGATGGCATGGATCTCGTCTGGTGGGACGGCAGCGGGTTCTCGCTGTGGTTCGACGGCCAGGACGTCGGCCTGACCGTGCTGACCAAGGAGAAGATCGACGGCCTGCACGTACTGGACGGCAGCGAAGCTCCCCCCGCGCTGGCCGCGGCCGCCGGCGGCAGTTGCGACGCCTACCTGCTTGTCAGCACCGCCGGCGACGGTCAGGTGCCCAACTACAGCGGCGGCAACATCAAGTTCGACGGCACCGACGTGCTCGGCTTCTGCATGACGCAGAGCGGCGCGACAACGCAGGGCAAGTGGATTCGCGTGCTCAACGGCAAGGCGGAGGGCATGCCCGGCCAGGCGCTCATCAACCTGTCGGCCAGCGACGACGGCCAGACGCTCTACCTGACCACGCGCGCCACGTTCAACGTTGACAGTGCCACCGGTGGCCACTCGATGGTCTACCGCTACGACTTCGCCACCGGTGAGTTCAACGGCCCGTTCTTCAGCGCCCCAGCCAATGGTCTGGACGGCCGCGTCGACGGCCTGCACGTCGACGGCGCGCTGCCGTAAGAAAGGGGCTAGGTTCCAGGTTCCAGGTTCCAGGGAAGAACGTTCTTCCCTGGCCCCTGGAACCTGGAACCTCATTCTTTATTCCCGCAACCCTCCGGCGTCACCCCCGTATAGATGAGCGGAGGTTAAGACGATGACCGACGAGATCAAAGACCTGAAGGACGCGGAGCAAGCGGAGACAGAGCGCCACGACGGCCCGAACATGGCCTGGATTCCCGGGCTGGTGCTGATCGGCATTGGCCTGGTCTTCCTGCTAAACAACTTCACCGACTTCGAACTGCACAACTGGTGGGCGCTGTTCATCCTCATCCCCGCCTTTGCCAGCCTGGGCAACTTCTGGCGCGCCTATCGCAGTGCGGGGCGATTGGGCAACGATGCCCGCGGCTCGCTGATTGGGGCGATGATCCTGTTCTTCGTGGCCGCCGTGTTCCTCTTCGGCTGGAGCTGGGGCGCGGTCTGGCCGTTCTTTCTGATCATCGCCGGGCTGGGGGCACTGCTCTCCGGCCTGCTCGACTGACTCTTTGTGCAGCGCACCTTATAGGCTGTCTCTTATACACATCTCCGAGCCCACGAGACCGTACTAGATCTCGTATGCCGTCTTCTGCTTGAAAAAAAAAACAATCACAACAATGTTCTCTGTGTGTCTGATTACTATCGAAGTGTCAGTAAGCTACAGATGACTAATAGAGATGTATACATAGGCA
>CALLZA010000009.1 GCA_937858165.1 uncultured Ardenticatenia bacterium | reverse complement strand
GGGGGGGGGGGGCGGCGCGGGGGGGGGGGGGTGGGTGGAAACACGGGGGTAGTCGCACACGGGAAGCAAGGGTGGCCAGACGAGGGCGGCGACTCCCATGGGAAAGCCGGCGGCTCTGAGGACAGGGATGTGCCCCCCCTAATGGCCCGGCCGGCCCGCCCCCGCCCCGCCGCGCCGTAGGCCAAGGATGCGGCCGAAGGCGTACATGCTCAGTCCGGCCAGCCACACCTGCGACAGAGCGAACCAGCCGTAGGCCTTGGTGATAGGCAGCACCAGAAAGAGGATGCTGAACGGATAGAGCATCGAGTGCTGCCCGTTGGCCAGGAAGGGCGCGCCGGCAAAGAGGTCCGGGTTCCACAGGGGAATTTCGCCGCTGCTCAGGCTGTCGAGCGCGAACTGTTTCCAGGGAGTGTTCTGGATGGCCAGGTCGGCGATGAGGGCGTTGTGGGGCGGCAGGGCGTTGAACTCGGCCGCGGCGGCGTTCCATGGTGACCATTGGAAGAGGACATCGGCCGGGATCATCGTCCGCGGGCCGAGCGTCACCGACCCGTAGAGCAACAACGGCAAGATAAGGTAGCCCACGGCGATCAGGAAGTCCGCCCGGTAGGCGCGCAGCTGGGCACGCATCATGCGATGGGCTCTTTGTCGAGGCGGAAAACGCAGGCCGCGGCCCCGACGGCGCAACACTCTGTCTCCGTCACCCGGAACTCCTGGCCGCGGCCGAAGTGGCTCATCGCCTCCAGCAGCAGGCCGACGGTCAGATTGCACACCGGCCGCTTGCCCTGTCGCCCCCAGCATTCGGGGCAGCGCTCGATACTGAAGTCAAATGTCTGGCCGCGATCGGCCACGCGGCAGGTGACGTCGCTGTGCTGGGTCAGCAGCCGGGCCAGGGCGGGAACAGCGATCTTCAATCGGGTCTGCTGGGGCAGCAGGCGAAAGGCCAGGTCGCTGAAGCCGGTGGACAATTCAAAACCGTCCATAACCCGGTCGAACATCCCCCGCCCGGCGCGCAGGGCCAGCCCGCGCGCGCCGCGCGGGCCGTAGACCATCTCCAGCGCGCCGAGCAGGCTGGCGACAACGGCGATGTCAAACGCCAGGGCCAGGTCGTCGGGCGGCGGCGCGGTGATGTAGTGGCCAAGGTCGTTGAGGTTGAGCAGCGCGTTCAGCCCGTTGCGGCCGACGGCTTCTTGCAGGGAGTCGAGAAGGGCGCGGCCGAGCCGGTTGGCGAGGAAGTAGCCGCTCGGGGGGACAACGGTGCTCACAGGGGGAAGTATAGACGGAAGGGGGAGTCGCGCAAAGCAGGTTCCAGGGGCCAGGTTCCAGGGAAGAGCGTTCTTCCCCTGGCCCCTGGAACCTGGCCCCTAATTCCGTGAGCTTCTGCCCCATTTGGCTATAATCGAGCCTATGGCGCACGCAACGATGACCTTTCCACCGGACTTTCTTTGGGGCACGGCCACCTCGGCCTATCAGGTCGAGGGCGGCAACGACAACAGCGACTGGTGGACGTGGGAGGAGGCCGGCCACATTAAGGAGGACCACCGCTCGACGATCTGCTGTGACTGGTGGGCCAACGCCGAGCGCGACCTGGCCGACGCGGCCGAGATGGGCAACAACGCCCACCGCCTGTCGCTGGAGTGGAGCCGCATCGAGCCGGAGCCGAGCGTCTTCGACGACGAGGCCCTGGGCCGCTATCGGGCCATCCTCCAGCACTGCCACACGCTGGGGCTGGAGCCGATGGTGACGCTCCACCACTTCAGCAATCCGCTGTGGCTGGTGGAGAAGGGGGATTTCAACAGCGAGATCGTCGTCGATTACTTTGCCCGCTACGCCGCCAAGGTGGCCGACACCCTGGGCGACCTGATCCCGAAGTGGGTCACCATCAATGAGCCGATGACCTACGCCGTGATGCGCTACCTGACCGGCGACTTTCCGCATACCCACCGCGGCCTGGGGGCGTTCATGGAGGGTGTCCACAACCTGCTGCGCTGCCACGCCGCCGCCTACCACGCCATCAAAGAGCGCTACCCGGCGGCGCTGGTGGGCACGGCCGACAACATGCAGGTCTTCGCTGCCCCGCCCGACGGCACGGCGCTCGACCGCTGGTGGGCGCGGCAGATCAGCCGGCTCTACAACGACGCCTGGCCGGCGGCGCTCCACAGCGGTGTCTTTCGCGGGCCGGTGGGCGGCAAGCGGTTCAAGCACCTGGCAGGCACGTCGGACTTTAACGGCATCAACTACTACACCCGCTTCTACGTTCGCTTCCCGCCCCGCGCCGGCTTTGTGGAGCGCGAATGGGGGCCGGACGCGATGGTCAGCGATGGCAATTACGGCGAGGTCTACCCCTATGGCCTCTACCAGATGATCCGGCGCGTGTTGCCCTATGGCAAGCCCATCTACATCACCGAGAACGGCGTGCCCGACGCCGCCGACCGGTTGCGGCCGGGCTTTCTGCTCGACCACTTGCGGCAGATCTGGCAGGCGATCAGCTTCTGCTATCCGGTGCAGGGCTACTATCACTGGTCGCTGGTGGATAATTTCGAGTGGGAGCGAGGCTGGACGCAGCGCTTCGGCCTGATCGCTCTCGACCCGGAGACGCAGGAGCGGACGTGGCGGCCGAGCGCCCACCTCTACCGCGAGATCTGCCGCAGCTATACCATCACCGACGATATGGCCCGGCGCTACGCGCCGGAGATGTTGCCGATCATGTGGCCGGGGGACGAAGTGGCGTTGAGATGAGCGTACGGCCGTTGTCACACCTTAGCGTGTCTTGTGCTATAATCGCGTGGCTAACCGCACATTTCGACACTCACGCATCCCTTGCGTTTTGGAGAAAGGAACATGTCAGGACACTCAAAATGGTCCACCATCAAACACAAGAAGGCGGCCAGCGACGCCAAACGCGGTAAGGAGTTCACGCGCATCGCCAAGGAACTCACAATGGCCGCGCGCGACGGCGGCGGCGATTTGAACAGCAACACCCCTGTCTCTTATACACATCTCCGAGCCCACGAGACCGTACTAGATATCGAATGCCGTCTTCTGCTTGAAAAAAAAA
>CALLZA010000008.1 GCA_937858165.1 uncultured Ardenticatenia bacterium | reverse complement strand
CGGTTTGCGTTATCATTTTACTGGCCTTTTTGTGCATGATTTTTATACGTGGCGGTGGTGAGTATTTTTTTTTGTTTTTTTTTTACTGATCCGGCGACCACCGAGTTCTCCACTAGATCGCGCGTCGGCAGCGTCAGATGTGTATAAGAGACAGGGTTCTGGCCATTGCCACGCTGGACGAACTGGCCAACCTCTCCTCCTACGTCAGTCGCGTCAGCTATGCCGTGGCCGTCAATTGTGGTCAGGAGCCGGAAGTAATGGAACCCGCGGCGGCCATCATGGCCGCGACGATGGTCATCGGCGGCGGCCTGCAATTCGCCGAGGCGGTCGTCGCCATCACCGTATAAACAAAAGGCGCGCTCGGTTGGAGCGCGCCTTTCCACAGGGCGACCAATCGTGACAGCGAAGGGTGGCTCTACTCTGGACTACGCTGCTCTTGCCATTGGCGCACAATCCGCTTTTCCTCTTCGCTCAGGTTGCGCGGCAGTTCGACGCTGACGGTCACGTAGAGATCGCCACGCTCATCCGGCTGGCGCAACTTGGGCATGCCCAGGTTGCGCAGCCGGAATACCTTGCCGTTGCGCGTGCCTTCGGGGACGGTCAGGTTAACCGACTTATCCAGCGCCGGCACGCTGACCTTGCCGCCCAGCAGGATGGTGAAGAGATCGACCGGCAGCGTCAGGCGCAGGTCGTCGCCGTCGCGCTCATACAGCTCGTGCGGCAGCACCTCGACGCGCAGGTATAGGTCGCCGGCGCGGCCGTTACCCGACCCGGCCTGGCCGCTCAAACGGACGCGCGATCCCGTGCGCACGCCCCGCGGAATGCGCGCCTCCAATCGCTTGCCGTTCTCCCACTGGATGGTGCGGGTCGTGCCACTGAACGCCTCTTCGAGCGTGATCTGGATGGGGTGTTCCTGGTCAAGCAATTGAGGCGTAGCCGTCGTCTGTGCGCCACTAAACAGGTCACCAAAGTCAGCCGACTGGTAGCTGCCGCCGAACCCCTGGCGAGCGCCGCCGCGGCCGCCCATCGCCCCGAACAGCGTCTCGAAAAAGTCGGAGAACCCGCTGCCGCCGCCGCTGCGGCCAAACATCTGCTCGAACTCCTCCGGCGAAACGGAGCGATACTGCCCGCCGCCCGGCTGACCACCCCATTGGCCCCAGTTGAAGTCCTCCGGCCGCCCTCCGGCGCGCGAATACTGCTGCCACTCCGCGCCGAAGCGATCGTACTTGCCGCGCTTGTCCTCGTCGGACAGCACTTCGTAGGCTTCGTTGATCTCCTTGAAGCGTTCCTCGGCCGCCTTGTCACCCTGGTTGACGTCAGGGTGGTACTTGCGCGCCAGCTTGCGGTACGCCTTTTTGATGTCATCAGCGCCGGCGTTCTTCTTGACGCCCAGCGTCTTGTAGTAATCTTTGTAGTCCATAGGCACCTTATAGAAACCGAGTTTCGTCCGAAACCCGGTTTCTATAGGGATATTCTACACGGGGGAAGTAAGAAAGACCTCAGAGATAGGCAAGAGCCGCTCTTGCCTATCTCTGAGGTCTGAGGTGGCCTAGTGCTGCTGGCCTTTTTGGCCTTCCGTCCAGCCGCTACTGTGGGGGGTCTTCTCGTCCCAAGTCTCGCTCTGCCCTTCGGTCCACCCGCCGCTTTGCGGGGCGCGCTCTTCGCGGTCGGTCGTGCTCTGGCCTTCGGTCCAGTTCTGCCCTTCGCGGTTGCGCTCCGTCTGCACGGTATTGGTGCCGACCTGGCCTTCCGGCCAGCCAGCGCTGTTGGCCGCGTTGGTCTGGCCCTGTCCCGCGCCGACAGAGACGTTGGTCGCGCCCTGTCCCTCGATGGTCTGTCGGGCGGGGCGGCCGGAGATGCCGATGCGGCGTGGGCGGGCCGTCTCGGCCTTGGGCAGATGCAAGGTCAGCACGCCATAGTCGCAACTGGCCTCGGCGTGGTCGGCATCGATGGCCGTCGGGAAGCTAACGCTGCGAGTGAAGTGCCCCATGCGTCGCTCGCGCAGCACGTAGCGCTCATTCTGCTGGTCGCTGTCGTGCTTCATTTCGCCGCGGATTGTCAGCACGTTGTCTGAAATGGAGAGGTCGATCTCATCGGGGTCAATCCCAGGCATGGAGGCGCGAACGACGTAGCTGTCTTCGCGCTCCGACACGTCGAGAGGCAGACCCCAATTCTGCTGGCCGTCACCGCGACGGCCAAAGAACGGTTCCTCGAACATCCGCTCCATCTCATCGAACACGTCGCGGTCCCATACACTCGGCCGCATAGGTGTCCATCGTCTCATATTGCCCATTATCCTTTGCCTCCACTTGGTTTATCACAGACAGTACCTTGCGCTCATGCGGGGTAGAGCGGGCGTGAAGTGGAGTGATGCGCGATACCATGAAGCGTAATGGACAACTACCACCGCATCTATACACCCTATAGACGGGATGTAAGAATCGAGTTAGATACTCCTATGCAGCAGATAAGAACGCTGGATGAGGAGTTTCACTCAGGCGCATCTACGTCACGCTGTTATACTTTGGCTCGTTCGGCCGCGCGTCGGCGCGGTTGTTTAACAGGGGAGCAGGGGTATGATGATCCGATCCACATCGTTCTCTCCACACCTAGCGCCATCGCCAGGAGCAACGCCATGACCCATCGACCCTGTCCCCAATGTCGCACCGTAAACCTGGTTGCCAACCGGTCCTGCGCCGGCTGTCGAACCCCGTTCTACCGGCAGACGATCGTTTACGAACAGGACGCCGCGCCCTACTGGGTCGAGACGGCGGCGCGCTCAGCCGCGGCCGAGCGCCACCTGGGCCACGTTGGCCGGACGGTCGCGCTGACGGCGGCGGTCGTCGCAACTGAGGCGGCGCTGGGTTACATGGAGCGCCGCTTTTGGCCGGGCCGGCCGCTGAACGGCGCGGCCCGCCCGGCGCGGAGCAGCCTGTGGTCAGCCGTGGCCGGCGCAGCCGTGCTGCTGGCCGAGCAGGCCCTGGCCACCCGCGCCAAGTGAGGTTACTCATGCGCTATCTGGAAAAGCTCCGCCGCGCCCAGGAGAGCAATCGCTCCTGGTTGTGCCTTGGCCTCGATCCGCAACCCGAATTGTTGCCGGTTGACGCCCTGAAGTGGGACGAGCCGCTGCTGCCGTTCAACCGGGCCATCATCGACGCCACGGCCGACCTCGTCTGCGCCTACAAGCCCAACCTCGGCTTCTACCTGCAATGGGGCGCGGCCGGGGACATCGCCCTGGAGCGCACCATCCCCAACCTTTCCGCCCACATCCCGATCACCCCCCCAGCCGCAACAGCCGACCATGGCCTAACACACGCCCCCCCGGGAGGCGGCCTGATCGCCACGTAGAAAGG
>CALLZA010000007.1 GCA_937858165.1 uncultured Ardenticatenia bacterium | reverse complement strand
TTTGTATCGTTCGACTATATTTGATATGACATATGTGTGGATTGAGTTGTGATATAGATTTGTTCGTTGGTTTTGTGTCTGCAGATGTTATTTCTGTTCGTTAGTTTTTTTTTTTCAAGCAGAAGACGGCATACGAGATCTAGTACGGTCTCGTGGGCTCGGAGATGTGTATAAGAGACAGGTGGCACACTGACCTATGAGGTCGTCTACGCCCTGACCCAGCGCGGCATCGGCCAATCGACCTGTGTCGGCATCGGCGGCGACCCGATCAAGGGCATGGACTTCATCGAGGTGTTGCGCCTGTTTGAGGACGACCCGGAGACGTCGGAAGTGATCATGATCGGCGAGATCGGCGGCAACGCCGAGGAGCAGGCCGCGGCGTTCATCCGCGACAACATGAGCAAACGCGTGACGGCTTTCATCGCCGGGCGCACCGCGCCGGCCGGCCGGCGCATGGGGCACGCCGGAGCCATCGTCGAGGGCAAGAGCGGCACGGCCGAGGGCAAGATCGCCGCGTTGCAGGCCGCCGGCGTCCAGGTGGCGGATAACCCGGATCGCATCGTGGCCATGATCAGTTAGGGATCAGGTTCCAGGTTCCAGGGGCCAGGGAAGAGCGCTCTTCCCTGGCCCCTGGAACCTGGAACCTGGCCCCTTGCTTCTGCCCATGAAACAACTGTGGCGCAGCTTCGACAAGGGCTTCCTCGTCGTCCTGCTCATTTGCATTCTGGCCGTGTGGCCGTTGCTCAGCCGGGCCAGCCTGCCCGAGGGCACCGACGCTGAGCTCCACATCTTCCGGCTGCACGAGTTGGGCACTCTGGTGCGCGGCGGCGAGTTCTATCCGCGCTGGGCGCCCAACTTCTACCACGGCTACGGCTACCCCATCTTCAACTACTACGCGCCGCTGACCTACTACCTGGCCCTGCCGCTGGAGCTGTTGCCGCAGGTCGACGCCACGGCGGCCAGCAAGGCGGTGCTCGTCGGTGGGATGCTGCTGGCCGGGCTGGGCCTTTACGGCTTTGTGCGTGACAACTGGGGGCGGCGGGCGGGCTACGTGGCCGCGGCTCTCTACGCCTACGCGCCCTATCTCCACTACGTCGACCCCCACATCCGCGGCGCGCTGCCGGAGGCGTTCAGCTTCGCCGTCTTTCCCCTGGCCCTATGGGCGCTCGACCGGCTGCGGCAGCGACCGGCGCCGGGGCCGTGGTTGGCCTCGGTCTTTCTCGTCGCCGCGGTCATCCTGAGCCACAACCTGATGGGGTTATTCTTCTTTGGGTTGTTGGCGGCGTGGGTGGGGTGGCAGTGGGTGGTCGGAGAGCAGAGGAGCAGGGGGGCAGCGGGGCAGGGGGGCCAAGTGACGACCGCCAACCCTCTCCCACAGGGCGAGGGAGCGTCCCCCCAGCTCTCCCGCTCCCCTGCCCCTCTGCACCTTCTCGCCGCTCTTGCGCTGGGCCTGGCGCTCGCCGCCTTCTTCTGGCTGCCGGTTATCCTGGAGCGCGACGCGGTTAACCTGACGACGCTCATCGGCGCCAACGACAACTACGACTTTCGCACCCACTTCGTCGGCCTGGGGGAACTGCTGGCCTTCTCGCGCCAACCCGATTGGGGGGCCACGCAATCCCCCTTCCTGTTTAACCTGGGCGTGGCCCAGTGGCTCGGCGGGCTGCTAGGGGTGATCATGCTGGCCCTCGGCCGCGCCCGCCACCGCCGCCACGCCCTCTTCTTCGCCCTGGCCGCCGTGGTCGTCCTGTTCCTCATGACCCCTCTGGCCGAACCCGTCTGGGAGGCCGTGCCCTTCTTGCCCTTCTTTCAGTTCCCGTGGCGCTTGCTCGGCGCGGCGGCGGCGCTGTTGGCCGTGTTGGGGGCGGTGGGAGTAGAGGCGGTGGCGAGTGGCGCGTGGCGCGCGGCGGGTGACAGTGCAGGCACGGGGGAGCAAGGGGGCCGGAGAGCAGAGGTGAAAACGCGCCTCTTAGCTCTCCAGTTCTCCCGCTCCCCTACTCTCCTACACGCTCGAGTGACTCTGCTTATCTACGCTGCCGCCGTGGCCGCTCCCATGCTCCTCGCCCTGCCCCTGAGCCAGCCCGCGCCGTGGGCCCCTTTTGGCGAGGTCAACACGCTGCGCATGTCGCAGATCGAGAACAGCGGGCGCTGGCTGGGCACAACGTCGACGGCCGACTACGTGCCCGTCACGGTCGAAATGCTGCCCCCACGCCGCTTGCAGATGGTGGACGCCATCGCCCAGGGGTTGCCGCCCGATCGCGTCAACTACGAGGCCATGCCCGACGGGGCCGTGGTTGTGACTGAGACCGTCCGACCGTTGCGCACCCGCTACCACGTCACCGCCCCCAAGCAGTTCCGCCTGCGCCTCTACCAGTTCGACTTTCCTGGCTGGCAGGTCATGATTGACGGCGAACCGGCGGACACTGAACTGGCCGCGCCGGAGGGGACGATCGTCATCCTCGTGCCCCAGGGGGAGCACGTCGTCGAAGTGGTCTTCGGCTCGACACCGGCGCGCACCCTGGCCTGGGCGATCAGCGCCGCCGGGCTGCTGGCTGCTCTGGCCGTCGCCTGGTATCTGCATCGGACTGGGCTCGCCGCCGCTCCGGCGGGCCTCGACCACGCCGACCTGCGGGCCGACTGGCCATTCCTGGCTCTGGCTGGGGCGATCACGCTGGGCGCAATCCTGCTGGAACCGCTGGGCCTGTTCCACGACCATTCGCGCGATGGCGCGCTCGACGTACCGGCCGTGGCTCACTACACCAACTTCGGCGACCAGATCGCCCTGTTGGGCTATCATGTCGCCGGCGAATCGGCCGCGCCCGGCGACACGTTGGAGCTAACGCTCTTCTGGCAGGCGCAGCGCCCTCTGGATATCGAGTATCAGGTCTTCGTTCACGTGCTCGACGCCACCGGGCAACTCGTGGCCCAGTCGGACAAGATCAATCCAGGCGACTTCCCGACCCATCGCTGGCCGACCGACCGCTACGTATCCGACACCCACCGGCTGGCCCTGCCGCCCGACTTGCCGCCGGGGCCGTACACCGTGGCGACCGGACTATGGGTGCAGGCCGAGGGGTGGCGGCTGCCGGTGTTCGACGACGACGGCGTGGCCGTGGGCGACACGACGCCGCTGTTCACGCTGGAGGTGGAGTAACATGTCGGCGCGGGTCATCAGCGGTAAGGCCAGGGGGAAGCGGCTCAAACTCGTGCCGGGCGACACGACGCGGCCGATCATGGACCGCGTCAAGGAGAGCCTGTTCAACATCCTGGGCGTCGTCAGTGGCACGCGCTGGCTCGATCTCTTCGCCGGCACGGGGCAGGTGGGCATCGAAGCGCTCAGCCGTGGCGCGGCGGCGGTCGTCTTTGTCGATAGCGGCCGGGCGGCTGTCCAGACCGTGCGCGACAATCTGGCCTTCACGCGGCTGGATGAGTGGGCGACGGTGGTGCAGTCCGACGCCTTCCGCTATCTGCGCGAGACGGGGGAGCCGCCCTTCGACGTGATCTTCATCGCCCCGCCGCAGTACAAGGAGTTGTGGATATCGGCCCTGACGGCCATTGATGCCGCCGCCCCGCGCTATCTAACCGCCGACGGCCAGGCTATTGTCCAGATCGACCCCCGCGAGTTCAAAGAGCTGCCTCTGCAACAGTTGACCTTGACCGACCAACGCCGCTACGGCAATACCTTGCTCTGCTTCTACGCAGTCAGGGACTAATGGTTAGGGACTTGAGACTGGTGTATTAGCAACTCGTCACTCGTCGCTAACCACTACCCCCTAATTGTCCAGGGTAATCTGGATCGTACACACGCCTAACTGTCCCCCATTGGCGTCCAGGGCGCGCAGTTGTACCAGATATGGCCCGGCTGCCCACTGGCTCAGGTCAGCCTGGCCCAGGTCGCCATTGACGACCGGTTGGGGCAAAGGGTCCTGGCTGATGGGCGCCCAGACATCGACCGTCTGCGGCCCCTTCAACTCGATGACGTACTGGTGCAGCTCGCCGGTGTTGGCCGTGCCGCGGAAGGCGACGCGCTGGAAGGCGACGGAGCCGTTTAGCGGCTCATCGATGGTCAATTCGGGCGTGCAGCCGACAAACGGCGTGGGGGCCACCAGCTCCGTCTCGGCCGAGACCGTGGCCGTGATCGGTTCGGCCACGGCCACGCCGGGCCGCGCGGCCGCTTGGGCCAGCCCCGGCCGCCCCCCCGCCCCCCCCCCCGCCCCCCGCGCGGAAAGCCGGCGGGGGGGGCCCCGCCGGGGAGCCGCCCCCAGC
>CALLZA010000006.1 GCA_937858165.1 uncultured Ardenticatenia bacterium | reverse complement strand
TGTGTCATTGGTGGTTGGATGGACTTTATCATGACATGTCTTCAGGTGTGAGGATTGCTTGTTTATTGGTGTTTTTTTTTCAGGCAGAAGACGGCATACGAGATCTAGTACGGTCTCGTGGGCTCGGAGATGTGTATAAGAGACAGCTCAACAGCCGCTCGGCGCGGCCATATTGCAGCATGGCCGGCTCGTAGTGTTGCGCGTCGGCCAGGGCCAGCCCCTGGGCAAAGTGGGCCAGGCACTTGGCACTGGCGTCGCTGGCCAGCGTCCACGACTGGCGGGCCAGCAGGAACTGGTTGGCGGCGGCGCGGTGGTCGGCCCAGGTGAAGTAGATGAGGCCGATGTGGAATTCGCACACGCCGAGTTGGTGGTAGTCGCCGCGGGCGCGGACGATACGCTGTGACTGTTCGATGGCCGTCAGGGCAGGCGCGCCCAGGCCGGTGAGCCGGTAGCGGCGCAGGATGTCGTCGATGGTGATGCAATCGAGCGCCGGCGGGTCGGGGAAGAGCACGGACAGCAGCACCTCCAGGTCGCTGACGGCCCTGGGCCGCTGGGGCGACGCCGGTGGTCGCCGGGCGTTGTCGTTCGTGGTGGCAGACCCATCGACCATCGACTTGCCTCCCCCCTACTCTGGTCGCGACGGATTGAGGGCCACCGTCGGGCGCTCCAGGCTGTCTTGCAGCCCGGCCAACCGCCGGCTGACGGCGGCCAACTCCTCTTCCAGCCGGTTGCTCGACTCATTCACGGCCCGGGCCTCGCCGGCGCTCATGTTGAACATCTGGCGCAGCGCTTCCACCAGGCTGAGGGCGAGGATGTAGCCGGAGACGCGGCTGCCGGCGTCCTGTTGCGCCTGGCGCAACCCCTCGACGAGGGCCTGGATGATGAGCATGTGCCCTTCGATGCGCGTGGCCTCCAAATCCTGGGCCAGCCGGGCGCTGTCCTTGGCCTGGGCCAACTGGTCTTCGCGCTGCTGGGCGCTCAGCCAGTACTCGATGAACTGGCTGCTGATGGTGTCGTCGGGGTTCAGGCGGCCGACGTGGAAGCGCAGTGGCCGGACGCCGTCCTTGATGATCAGCCGCCCTTCGCTGTCCTTGGGCCACACTTTGTTGATGACTTCGTCGCGCATCAGGTAGTGGGCCTCATGGTTCATGTCGGCCAGCAGTTCGTCGAGCGGATGGTCGGCTACCCAGGCGCTGAGCGCGCCGCGCACCTTGTTGATGGGGGCATCGTCCCAACTGGATACCTGGCCATTGGCCTTGACAGCCCCGGCATAGGCTGCCTGCCGCACGGCCTCGGGGTCGAACGGGTAGGGGCGCAGGGGGGACGGTTCGTCGCCGGGGTCAATGGCGAAGGTCAGGCCGATGTCGGTCTTCACCGGGATGCCCTCGCGGGTCAGCATGGTTACGTCGTTGGCCGTGCGCGTCTGCGGCTGGAGATCGACGACGCCCAGCAGGTACTCGAAACGGCCGAGGATGTGGTAGCCGGGCGGCAGGACGCGCATGAAGCGGGCGTTGCGCTCTGTCACGGCCGCGTAGCCGTTGGGGATGACTACGGGCACGGGGCCGCCGACGCGCAGCAGGATCGACTCCTCGCGGGCCTGGTCGAGGTTGTGGGGCAGGACAGTGTAGGGTAGCTCCAGACGGCCGACGCGGTCGCGGCGCTGGCGGCGCAGGAAGTCGGCCGCTGTCTTGCGGTCGGGGCAGTCGTAGAGCACCTGCATCAGGCTGACGCCGGCCTGCACGGCCAATTGCCAGCCGACGATGACGGGGATGACGTGGCGCAGGACACGGGGGTGGAACAGCTCGGCCAGTTGCGTCAGCCAGGGGGAGAAGGTGACGTTGGCCGCCTGGGTGGGCGACAGGTCGGGGAAGAGCAGCGCGGCCCAGACGAGGTTGCCCTCGACCCGCTCCAGGCGGCTGACGAAGAACCAGTAGCCGAGCAGCAGGAGCAGCAGCACCACGCGCGGCCAGTTGAGCCGGGCGAACGGTTCCTGGAGCCGGCGGGCGGAGATGGCGGCGCGGGGGCGGGCGAGCGTCACGGCGCTACTCCTCCTGCTCCAGGAAGTGGCGAATCTCCTGAGAGGTGTCGGCGGCCAGGCTGATCCACTGGGTGCGGCGCGGCAGGCCGCTGCTGGTCTCGTTGGCGGCCATGCTTTCCAGGACGTTGACGACCTGGGCCAGGATGACGTCGTGGAGCTGTGTCTCGCCCTGGGCGTGGACGGCTTCGATGCTGGCCAGCAGGCTGTCGATGCTGTCGGCCAGGGCGTGGGCGCGGGCCTGGTTGGTCAGGTGCTGCAACTCCAGCTTGCTGTCCTCAATCGCCTTTTGGGCCTTGCTCTCCCAGTCGACTTGCCACGTCTCGATCCGCTTCCGGACGACCTCGTCGGGTAGTGCCAGGGGGCCGACGTTCACCTTCTGGATGGTGACACCCTTGGGCAGAGTGGGGCCGTTGTCGTTGTTCTGCATCTCTTCCAGGCCGCGCAGGATGTTCTTTTTGATGGTGTCCAGTGGCTTGGCCGCGCCGCTGATGAGCAGTTCGTCGAGGGTGTAGCGGCCGATCTCGCTGACCAGCAGCGTCGCCGCCTGGGGGGAGAGCTGGTCGGCCCAACTGAGGCGGATGTCGTCGCCGGTGACGCTGCCGGCGTAGGTCAGGTGGAAGAGGGCGCTGCGGTCGTAGGGGTAGGGGATGGTATCCATCTCGACCGAGCGCGGCCGGCGTTGGCCGGGGGCCAGCCGCCGCACGTGGAAGACGACGGTGACGCTCGTGGCGATGGGGATGCCGTCGCGGGTGGTGGCGTGGACTTCCCGACTGCGGGATTGGTCGCGCAGGTCGAACACCTGGGTGATGGTCTCGTTGGCGTTCAGGAAGACGAGGCCAGGGCCGTCGGCGCGGACGAAGCTGTTGCCGCGGGTGATGGCCGCCGCTTCGTGGCTGAAGAGGAAGCCCGCGCCGAGGAGACTGAAGCTGGGCGAGAGAACGTTGTCGGCAGCGGCCTTCTTGGCTTTGGTGGTGGAGCCCATCGGCTCGTGGCGGCGCTCGGCCAGGATGCGGTTGACGCCCAGGGTGTAGCTGCGCCAGAGAAGGCGGAACCCTTCCGTCCAGCCGAGATTGCCCTGGATAGGCAGGAGGCGGCGGGAGAGGTGGGCCGTGCCCAGCAGGAAGGTTATCAGGACGGCGCCGCCCCAGAGGAAAGCGCCCACGGCGTCGTAGGGGACTTCGCGATAGTCATGGAGCAGCGCCCCGACCGCGCCCAGCAGCAGGATGGCCAGCATCAGGATGCCGGGGCCGGGGATGAACTGGCGTCTTGGCTCTTCCATCTTATGGAAATTTAGCGCAAAAAGGGATTAGGGGCTAGGGATTAGGGATTAGGGAAGAGCGCTCTTCCCCTAATCCCTAATCCCTAGTCCCTAGACCCTTTCTTAGCAACTTTATACGCGGCGCGGCGTATACTGCGTGCTATGAGATGGGTTTTACGTTCCAAGATTCACAAGGCGACGGTGACCGATGCCAACGTCGCTTATGTCGGCAGCATCACCATTGACGAGGCGTTGATCGAGCGGGTCGGGCTGTGGCCGGGGGAGAAGGTGCTGGTGGTCAGCAACACCAGCGGGGCGCGGCTGGAGACGTACGTCATCGCCGGGGAGCGCGACTCCGGGGTCATCAACATGAACGGCGCGGCGGCGCACCTGATCAAGCGCGGTGAGGAGATCATCATCATCGGCTTCGAGTTGACGGAGCGGCCGATCGTCCCGCGGCAGATTCTGGTCGATCAGGACAATCGCTTCGTCCGAGACCTTTGATCGAGGCCAGACCTGACAGGTCTTCCGCGACCTGTCAGGTCTATGCAATCTGTGGGATCTGTGGTTTCATTCCACGATGCCTTCACCGTATGTAAATGCCCGCCGCCTCGTCAAGGTATTCGCCACGCCCGCGGGCGACTTTACGGCGCTGCGGGGCATCGACTTGCAGGTGGCGCGCGGCGAGTTCGTGGCCGTCATCGGCAAGTCGGGCAGCGGCAAATCGACCCTCATCAACCTCATCACGGGCATTGAGCGGCCGACGACGGGCGAGATCGTCGTTGGCGGCGAGCCGCTGCATACCTTCGATGAGGATCGCATGGCCCCTGTCTCTTATACACATCTCCGAGCCCACGAGACCGTACTAGATCTCGTATGCCGTCTTCTGCTTGAAAAAAAAAAAAACACCATCGAGCACGCCGACACACAGATGAGGATAATAATAGGAACACATATACACAGCAATAA
>CALLZA010000005.1 GCA_937858165.1 uncultured Ardenticatenia bacterium | reverse complement strand
TGTCTGTAGTCGTACTATGCACATTATTTTTGGTACTTCTATTAATGGAGAACACAGTATGTCTCATATCGGTGTGTTTTTTTTTTTTTTGCAAGCAGAAGACGGCATACGATATCTAGTACGGTCTCGTGGGCTCGGAGATGTGTATAAGAGACAGCCTCTGCGCACCCAGCAACTCGACTTCGTCCACCAGCCGCACCACCTTGATATCGTCATCGACCACATCGAGGCCACGCTGGCCGGACGTGAGGAGTTGATCCTTGATTGAACAGTTTCGCTCTGGGCGCCACTTGTGCTAAACTTCACAAGAGTGGTGAGACGAACCGAGGCTGTTGGTGGACGACGCTAAGACGGCGGAACCTGCGCGGCAGCGATTGGCCCGGACGTTGGCCGTGCCCATCCTGCTTCTGGCCGCTTTGGGCGGTTGGTTCTGGTTGGGCCAACAGGCCGCGCCAAGCGCGCCGGCCACAGCCGTAGCCGCCCGCCCGAGCGCGACGACCCCGGCGACGCGCCCACCGGACGCGCCCCCAATCGCGACCGCGGCCGAGATGCTGGTAGGATTGGCAACGCCCTGGGGCGCGGCCGGCCTGGAGCCGACGGCCACAGCCACGGCCGCAGCCAGCTTCGTTTTCGCGCCCGACAGCATCGACGTGTACGGCCCGCCGGCCGGCAGCCGCTTCCGCGCTGCGGACGAGGTCGTGTTCTACTGGGGTTGGCCGGATGAACTGGCCGAGGGGCAGCGCTTCGTTCTTTATCTCGTCGCCACTGACCGCCGCCGCCCGTTGGGGCAGGTGGACGAACTCAATCTGGGGCGCGCCTACCAGTTGCGCGTGCCCGTGGGCGAAGCGGGTGACTTCCGTTGGGAAGTCGTCTTGGAGGATGAATCGACCGGGGCGATAATCGCCGTCAGCGAGGCGCGAGCGATCATCGCCATGGACGGCTGAGCGGCGCGCCAGGGGCAACCGGGGTTGCGTGCTGTCCGGTGGGACTATTACGCGCGCAACCATTGCATTTTGTGGTGGTTAATAGTACGCTAGAGGGGATCGAGGGCCATCGTTGGGCGCTGTTCCTGGCCCGCCGGATGACCCCCGCATAGCGACGCGAACCGGCGAAAGTAAGCTAAGAATGGTGGCAAGGGATAAGGAAAACCTGTCTGGGCAACAGATAGGCAACTACGAGATCGAATCCCACATCGCGGCCCGCAAGGCCAGCGATCTGTTCCTCGCGCGTGACGTCAAGCTGGAGCGTCTCGTTTTTCTGGAGGTGCTGCGGACGACGACCGACGAAGACGAGAATCTGGCCGCCCGCTTTCGCCGCCGCATGGAGACGGTCTCGCAACTCAAAGACCCATCCATCGCTGTCGTTAGCGATTCAGATACTACCGACGACGGCTTCCCCTATGCCGTCATCGACTACTTCCCCGGCACAACCCTGGCCGACAAGCTGGCCGAGCTGAGCCACGGCCAGCCGATGCCGGTCATTGAAGCCCTGGAGCTGACCAAGCAAATTGCCCACGCCCTGGGCGTGGCCCACACCGCCGGCCTCATCCACCACGATCTGCGGCCGGAGAACGTCATGGTGCGCGAGGATGGCACGCCGGTGCTGATCGACCTGGGCCTGCCGGTCGTGCTAAGCCCGGCCGCGCCGGGCGTCAACGGTGCCGAGAGCGAGATGCTCGACTACGCCTCGCCCGAAGAGTTGGAAGGCAAGCAACTGACCCGGCGCAGCAACATCTACTCGCTGGGCATCATCCTCTATGAACTGCTGAGCGGCCATCGGCCCAAGTTGCCGGTGTTGCCCTTCGACATCTTCCCCCAGGCTAACATGCCCAAGGAAGAGCCGCTCGAAGAGGCCCGCCCCGGGCTGGCCGGCGAGACGTACCGGCTGGTGCGCAACTGCCTCTGGCGGCAGGAGTGGAGCCGCTTCGAAACGGCCGACGAACTGATCACCGCCATCGAGACGGCCATCTTTTCCGAGCAGGAGCTGCCCAAAGCTACCGGCTGGGGCGCGCCCAAGCGTAACCGGCCGCTTGTCTACATCATCCCTGTCGCCCTACTCGTGCTAGGACTATTGGGCTTCCTGGCTCTGCGCGGGGCGCGCAACGGCCAGGCGGAGGCAGCCGGAGAGACGCCTGCCGTCCAGAACACGCCCGACGACGCGATTGTCGGCGGGCCGACCGAGGCCGGCGCGACGGCCGCGCCCACCGAAACGTCGACGGTTGAGTTACCGACGGAACAACCGAGCGGTAGCTCAATGGTCACGGTGCTGTCGCCGGGGCCGGGGCGCGAATTTACGCTGCAAGACACCGTCACGTTCGACTGGTACTGGCCGACGCTGCCCGAACCGGGACAGCATTTTGCCGTCTATCTGATCGACGGCGAAAGTGAGTATCAACTCGGCGCGCTGACCGAGCCGAACAACGGTATCTCCTACCGCCTGGCTGTGTCCGGTGATGAAATCCCGGCTACGGGCGAAGATCTGACGTGGCAGGTGCGTCTGGAGAGTATCGACGGCGGCAACGTGCAGGTGGAGAGCGACCTCGTCCCCATCGTCATTCGCGCCGCCGAGCCGACGGCCGCAGCCACGCCCGAACCGGGCACGCCGACGGCCACCGTCACGGTTGAGGCCTGCGTCGTTTCGCCGCCGCCCGGCTGGGTGGTCTACAACGTGCGCGAAGGGGACGCCCTGTCGGACCTGGCCGAGCGGGCCAACCTGGAGGTCGAGACGCTGATAGAGGTCAACTGCCTGACGAGCCTCCTGTTGAGTGTTGGGCAGCCGCTATGGGTGCCACTGGCTGCTGTGCCGCGCACGCCGACACCGCCGTCCGCCCCACCGACCAACCCACCGCCGCCCGCACCCACCTCGGGCGGCACAACACCCGACCCGGTGCAACCGTCGGCCACACCACAGGGGCCGCCGACCAACACGCCCGAGCCGGAGCCGCCGACCGAAACGCCTGTGACCGATCCGCCGACGGCCACGGCTCCTGCGCCGCCACCCCCGTAGCTCTGACTCACACCCGGCAATGCACTCTGGCGCGTTGTCTCGTAAGAGCCCAATTAGAACTCCCGCGTCCCCTCTCGAAACCGGGCACAATTCTCGTGCGCGTCCGTACAGGGCCTGTCCGGCGCGTCTATTCGGGGAAGCCACCCGACATAACTTTTCACTGCATTTTAACCGTCGGTTTGGGCATAAGACGATAACATAGATTTGGCGTCTTCCTTTTGGGCCGGGCGTGCTGTCCCGGCCTGGCCGCAGCGCCGGCCGGGAAGAGCCGTCGGGCCGCACAGGCCCCGGCGCACCGAGGAGTGCAGGAGCATCATGAAGAGAGAAGCCACCTACTTGACCACTGTATCCATTGTTGCCGCTTTCTTGCTGGCGCTGCTTATCACCGCGCCGGCGCGGGCCATCGCGCCCATTATCGGCAATCAGACCAAGAGCATCGCCGAGAACACTGCCAACGGCTTGTCCCCCAATCCGAGCCAGATCACCGCGGCCGACCCCGAAGGACAACCTTTGATCTACGATATCGTCGGCGGCGACGGTGAGGCGGCCTTCTCGGTCAATGCGTCAACCGGCGTCATCACCGTCAAGGACAGCACGCTCCTCGACTATGAGGTCAAGAAGAGCTTTACCCTGCAAGTGCGTGTGACCGACACCGAGCCGCAGAGCAGCGAAGCGACCATCACCATTAACCTGATCGACCAGTCAGACCAGGCCCCGGTGATGGGTGACCAGACGTTTAGTGTGCCCGAAAACAGCACAGCCGGCACGGCTGTCGGCACTCTGGTCTATACGGACGGCGACACCAACGACTCCCACACCTTCGACATCACCGGCGGCAGCGGCGACGGGTTGTTCAACATCGACAGTCTGGGCAAGATCACCGTGGCTCCCGGCGCGCAGTTGAACTTTGAGGCGGTGGCCTCTTACAACATGACGGTCGAGATTGAGGACGAAGGCGGTCTGACCGACACGGCCCTCGTTCAGGTCAACCTCACCAACGTGCCGGAAAATCCCGTTGTCACCCCAGCTACCTTTACCATCTCCGAGGCGGCGACCAATGGCACGGTTGTCGGCACCGTCACGGCCAGCGATCCCGAGGGTGGCACGTTGACCTTCTCCATCCTGGGCGCGCCGACCCCCTTTGACATCGGCACGAACAGCGGCCAACTGACTGTTGTCAATAGCAGCCTGCTGGACTTCGAAAGCAAGCCTTCCATTCAGTTCAGCGTGCAGGTGCAGGACAACACCGGCAAAACCGGCAGCGCGACCATCACCGTCGATTTGACCGAGGAGAACGACCCGCCCAAATCGACGGGCATCCCCGACGTCATTGTCAACGAGGGCGCCGCGCCGCGGGTTATCAATCTATGGTCTTACTTCTCCGACGACGAAGACCCCGACTCGGCCCTCAGCTTCGTCGTGCAGAACAATAGCAACCCGTCGCTGGTGACGACGGCCGTCAACAACGACGCTGGCACACTGACCCTGACCTTTAACGCCGGCGGCTCCGGCGGCGAGGCCAACATCACCGTCCGCGCTTTTGACAGTGAGGGCGCCAATGGCGACGACACGTTCAAGGTCGACATCAACGACGCGCCCACCGGCCCGGCCACCGTGACCGAGACGGTGAACGAAGACGCGGCCACTTCCAACATCGATCTCTACGACGTCTTTGCCGATGCCGAAGACAGCGATGAGGCGCTGACGTTTAGCGTCGTTGCCGGCAGTGTGACTAACCCCGGTCTGTTCGACCCCGACCCGACGATCAGTGGCGATCGCTACCTTGTGCTCGACTATGCGCCGGATGCCAACGGCAAATCCGACGTCATCGTCCGGGCCACCGACAGCGCCGGGCTATCGGTGCAGACCACTTTCAAGGTGACCGTCAACGCCGTCAACGACCTGCCGACGACCAATGGCATCGCCGACGTCAACGTGGACGAAGACGCCCCCAACACCGTCATCAATCTCATGGCCGCCTTTGCCGACAAGGAAGACGCCGACCTGGAGATGACCTATACCGTCACTGCCAATAGCAACGCCGGCCTCTTCGATGGCGTAACGATCAACGTCACCGATTCGTCGGCCACATTGACGCTGGATTACAAGGCCAATACCTCCGGCACGGCCAACCTGACCGTGCAGGCCAAGGACACCGACAACGGCACCGTTTCGACCAGCTTCACCGTGACCGTTGGCGCTGCCAACGACCTGCCGGTGCTGAGCAATATCAACCTGACCACCAATGAAGATCAGGCGGTCAACTTTACGGCCAATACCTTTGCTTCCCACTTCGAAGACCCCGACAACGACCCGCTGGTGAAGGTGCGCATCGACTCCTTGCCGTCCGACGGCACGCTGCGGCTCAATGGCGTCAACGTCACGTCGGGCACGGAGATTCCCGTGGCCAATCTGGGCGATCTGACGTTTGTGCCCGCGGCGAACTGGAATCAGGGCGACACGGCGTTCGAGTGGAACGGCTCCGACGGCGCCAACTACGCCGCCGACTCGGCGCTGGTAACCATCTCGGTCACGTCGCAGAACGACAAGCCGATCGTCAGCAACTTCGAGATGACAGGCGATGAGGGAGTGAACATCCTCTTCCAGTCGCAAGACTTTATCAACGCCTTCAGCGACGTGGACGGCGACACGCTGCAAAAGATTCAGATCACCGCCCTGCCGACTCACGGTGTGTTGCGGCGCAACAACAACGACGTGGCTCTCAACGAGCAGATCAACGTTGGCGAGTTGGGCCAGTTGCGCTATGTGCCCGATGCCGATTGGTCGGGGACGGACTCGATGGGTTGGAAGGGGTACGACGGCACAGTTTACTCCGACCCGGCAACTGTCAGCCTGATCGTCAATGCCCAGAACGACGCGCCCAACCTTGACCTGAATGGCGCCGACCCGGGCACGGGCTTCACCGCCACCTTTGTGGCCGCTGGCGCCGACGTGGTCATCGTCGGGGCCGGTCTGGACATCAGCGACATCGACAGCGAGACGATGGCCGGCGCCAAGGTGATGCTCCTCAACCAGAAGAACGGGGCCAAGGAGATTTTGAGCGCCGACGCCAGCGGCACCAACATCCAGGTCAGCTACAACGCTGGTATCGGCACGCTGTTCCTGAGCGGCACAGACACCATCGCCAACTATGAGAAGGTGTTGCGTACCGTCAAGTATCGCATCGACGCCGACGTGACCAACCCCGATTCGACGGCGCGCAACGTGCAGTTCAACGTCAACGACGGCGCGGACAATAGCAACGACGCCATTTCTACTGTCGACGTCATCATCCCGCGCGTGGCCGTCACGATAACGCCGGCCATTCAGACCGTAGCCAAGGGGGAGACGGCCGTCTTCACCGTCGTCATCCAGAACACCGGTGACGTGGCCCTCAACAACATCCAGGTTACGTCGGCCGCGGTTCCTGACTGTAACCGTACCTTCGCCTCCTTAGCCGCCGGGGCCAGCCTGCCCGCCTATGGTTGTGTGGCGACGAACGTGACGCAGCGTATCGACAACGAAGTGGTGGTCAGGGGCATCGACGCACAGAAGAATACCCAGGTAACGGCTGATGACGAGGCGGTGGTGCGCGTCTTGCGCGACATCACCATCAACATCGCGCCCGATCCCGCGGTGGGCGACACGCTCGTGAAGGGGCAAAACGCGGTCTTCAATGTGACCGTTGTCAACCCCAGCGAGGCGAACGTCAAGGACGTCCAGGTCAAGGCTTTTGTGGACTACGATCTGGTGCAGGTGGCCGGCGGGATGCAGCAGCCGGCGGCCGATGTGCCCGCGCCGGCTTGCGACTTTGTCGTCGGCAATCTGAACCCCGGGCAGCAGAAGGTCTACTCCTGCACCATCACCAACGTTCAGGCGTCGTTTGAAATCGAGGTGCGCGCCACCGGCAAGATCGAGGGCATCAGCGAGACGGGTGACTTCGATATCGCCGAGATTGGTGTCATCGACCTGACCCTGGAGGCGTTCTCTGACCCGTTCCAGATTCTGGCCGGGCAGCCGACGACGGTCGAGTTCAGCCTGACGATGACCAACGTCAGCAACGTGCCCATGGCCCTCAACAGCCTGACCAGCGCCGCCCACGGCAATCTGCTGAATGCCGGCAACGGGCAGGTCAGCGCCAACACGTGCCCCGGGCTGAATCTGGCCATTCCCGCCGGCGAGGTGCGCTCTTGCTCCTATGAAGTCACGCTCATCTTGCAGCCGCCGGCCTTCACCAACATCATCACTGCCGTGGTCGTCGACGACGAAGGGCACGAACTGTCCGTAGCCGATGAGGCTATCGTCAGTGTCGCCGACTTCACGCCGCTCCAGGTTGTCCTGAGCGCCAGCCCGTCGAGTCTGGTCGCGCCCGGCGGCGAGACGAACCTGACTGTCCAGGTGACGAACAACATGTCGACCGACCTGACGCTGGACGCGCTCAACGATGCCATTCTGGGCAGCGTCGATGGCCTGGGTACCTGTGACTTGCCGCGTGTCATCGTCGGCAATGGCAGCTACACCTGTGTCTATCCCGTCACCATCAGCGGCAAGCAGACGGGCGACATCGTCACCCACACCATCACCGCCACGGCCGATGCCGAGCAGGATAGCGACTCGGTGGCCATCAATATCATTGGCCAGCCGCGCACCCAGTTGATGCTGCCGTCGGTCTCGAACCGGATTGTGGCCGGCGAGCCGAATAACGGCGCTTGCAACGCCCTGGCGCTGATGCCCAATATCAATCACTACTTCCTGCCTGACGATGCCAATGACTGGTATCGCTTCTCGCTGCCGTCGGCGGCGCGAGTGCGCATCGTGTTGAGCAACTTCAGCGCCGGCGGCCAGATCGTGATCTACAGCGGCGACTGCGCCGGGCCGACGTTCTTGCAGAACAACGGCAACTTTGAACCGACCAAGATCATCGATCTGGGCCAACGTCAAGCGGGGCCGTTCCTGATCTGGGTCATCACGGACAGCCGGTTCAGCGATTCCGCGCCCTATACCTTGCGCATCGAAACGTCAGCCCCCTAATGGGTGCGGCTGTAAGACCGGCGTGAAGACGCCGAGGTAGAAGTTCGACCGAGTGTATGAGAGTCGGCAGCCATCGTTCACGGGATGGCTGCCGACTCTGAGGAAGTCCGAAACGTGAGTCGTCGTAACAGTTCTCTCGTCGCGCTTTGTGTTGTTGTCGTCGTGTTGGCGGCGTGGGGCGTGGTCTGGGGTGGGGCGCGGGCCGATGATGCTGCGGTCGACGCCGGGCCGCTCATTCTGGTCGGCCAGAAGCCTCGGGTGCAGGAGTTCTTTGCCGGCGGCGATGCCACCTTCACCATCGGCATCACCAATACCGGAACCGTCACGCTGCAAACCGTGACCGTTGCCAACGCCACTACGCCATCGTGCAACCGCGCTGGCCTTGGCCCGTTGGCCCCCGGTCAGAGCGCCAGCTACACATGCTCCCGCGCCGACGTCGAAGACAGCTTCCTCAATACGCTCCAGGCGACCGGCGTGGCCGACGGCGGCGCGACGGACAGCCACGTCGGCGATGCCTTCGTTCGGGTCTTGTCGCCCGATCTGCGCATCACCAAGCGGCCGACGACCCAGACGGTGCGCCCCGGCGCGACGGCCCTCTTCACCGTCATCGTCTTCAATACCAGCCCCGACACCATCCTGACCAACATCACTGTCGATGACGACGTGATGAACGATTGCGACTTCGATCCGGCGGTGCCGGTCAACCTGGCCCCCAGTGACAGCTTTGACTACGTTTGCCAGCAATCCGCTGTGCAAACGGCGCTGACATCGGTGGCCACGGTGCGGGCTACGGCTCTGACCAGCGGCGAGGTGCTGACCACGGCCGACGTGGCCTGGGTTGAACTGCTGGACATGACCGCCGGGCTGACGCCGCAGCCGTCATCGGTGGCCGAGCCGGGCGCGCCGGTGACGTTTCAGGTGGTTCTGATCAACTCCGGCAGTGTGCCCATCACCTTGACCGCGCTGACGACGGACAAGTTTGGCAACTTGCTCAACCCCGATAATCCGGCCGTCGCGGCGGCCACAAACTCGTGCTTGCCGCGGCCGACGCTGCCGACCATCCCGCCCGCCGGTGGCAGTTACGCCTGCTCTTTCGAGGCCGTGGTAGCCGGTCAGCCGTCACTCTTTGCCGTCAACCTGACGGCCACCGGCAAGCATGGCAATGTGACCAGGACGGCCACGACCACCGGCACGGTGACCATCACCAACGTGCCGGCGTCGATGAACCTGTCGGCCACGGCCGACCCGCCCTCGATTCCCCCGCCCAGTCGTAACGTGACCTTTAACGTTCGGGTAGACAACACCAGCGCCTCGGACACGATCACCCTGACCGAATTGCGCGACGAGCTGTTGGGCAACCTGGACGAGCGTGGGACGTGCAACGTGCCGGTAGATATTCCGTCCGGCGCTTCCTATGGCTGCTCTTTTTCGGCCGTGGTGAGCGGCCAAACCGGCCAGCAGAAGTCGCGCACCATCAGCGCAACGGCCAAGGATGACGACCTCAGCCCGGGCACGCTGACTGACAGCGCGGTCGTCACCGTTAACATCACCACCTTGCCCAGGCAATTTGCCTATATGCCAAGTGTGGCTGACGTTTCCGTGGGCAGCAGTTGTGGCAATGCCTTTCCCATATCACTGAACCGCCGGTTCACTTTCCTTCCGCCAGAGGGGCCGAACCCCAATACGCCTGAGCCTGAGGAAACTCAGCACGTCTTTCGCTTTGAGTTGCCGCGCCAGGGGAACGTCAGTGTCGAACTGACCAACTTTGTGCCTCAGGCCGGGCAGTTGGTCGTATGGTCGGGCGCGTGTGGCTCGCTGGAACTGCTTGGTCGCAACCCGAACTCGGCCCTCAACAAGACGGTCAACCTCGGCTCACTCCCGGCCGTGGATGGCCAGAGCCAGTCGATCCAGTACATCATCCAGATCATCAACGACGGGCCGACGAACACGACCGATCCCTATGGCCTGCGCGTGGTATTTGACTAAAGGTCGGCCGGTCGTGGGCATGGCCAGACGTGGCGCGGACAGGAGCAGCTTAAGATTAACCTTTATATGACTCGTTTAGAATGGCAGAGCCAACCCTTGAGGGACGCGCCTGGTTCGGCTGCCGGCCGGGCGATTGAGTCGTTGGAGCCAAGAAACTGACGAGTGCATTGCCGAAAATACCAATGGCTGTCGCGAGCTTGTTCGAAGAACTGCTGGATCAGTATAAGATAGAACAACGCCTCGCCGAGAAGCGCCATACTGACCTGTACCGGGCCTATGACGTCGATGAGGATCGACTGGTGCGGCTGGACATTGTGCGACCCGGCCCGGCGGAAGACAACGCCTTTGCCGGGCGCTTTGTCAACCGCGCCCGCGCTGTCACCCAGCTCCGTCACCCCAACATCGCACCCATCTACCACATCGGCAAGACGGCCGATGGCCACCCCTATGTGGCCCAGGCCTACGTCGATGGCATCCCCCTTTCTCAACGGCTTGACGAGTTGGCCCGCCGCGAAACCCAGGTCAATGCCCTCTACGCCCTGAAGCTCGTGCGCCAATTGGCCGATGCCCTGGTGTTGGCCGAGCGTTTGGAACTGCTGCATCACGACCTCCAGCCCGACAACGTCTGGCTCAAGAACGTTGCCCTGCCCAGCGACGAATCGCTTGTCCTGCTCGATCTCTTCATCCCCACCGACCGCCGACCGCCGCCGGCAGATGACCGCGACGCCTATCGCCCGCCTGAGCAGCGGGCCGGGCGCGAGGTCAGCGCCGCCGGTCATGTCTACTCCCTGGGCGCGCTGCTCTATCAGTTGTTGAGCCGGCAGTTGCCCGCCGGGCCGGTAACGTTGCAGGAGGCCTCGCTGGGGCGGCTGCGGGCGCGGTCGTCGGCGTTGGAGCGCGCCCGACCGGGGTTAAGCCGGCAAACATATGACCTGGTCGAGCGCTGTCTGCGGCGCGAACCGGGGCGGCGCTATGAGAGCATCGAGGCGTTTCTGGTGGCGCTCGATGGCGCGCTCGTTGCCGAAGAGGCGAGGCTAAGCCTGGGCGCCGACCGCCCGGCGGAGTCGCGACGGGCGTTGGGTTGGCTGTTGCCGCTGCTCATTTTGGCCCTGCTGGTGGTCGCGGCCACCGTAGCCGCGCGCTGGCAGCGCCAGACGGCCGCGCTGGTCGCGCCGACCCGCGTTGTTGCCGCTGACACGGGCGCGGTTTCACCTACGGCGGCCGTCTCGCCTACCCTGGCGCTGCCCACAGCCGCGCCGACAGAATCATCGACCACCGCCGGGCAGTTGCCGGCTCCGGCAACGGCCGCGCCCCCGGCTGCCGAACCCACCGCCGCAGAGCCGCTTGCGAGCGCGCCAGCAGCCACCGCGCCGGCCACACCGGCCCCTACAGCCACGCCGTCGCCCACGACCGTGCCGCCGACGGCTGCGCCGACGCGCGTGCCGGTGGTGCGGGTCACACTCAATCAGGTCAATTTGCGGCGCGGGCCGGGCGTCGTTTTCAACACCACCGGCAGCCTGCGCAGCGGTGACATATTGCAGGTGTTGGCCTGGAACAACGACCGCGAAAACCCGTGGTTTCTCGTATTGACCGCCGACCAGCGGCTGGGCTGGGTTTCGGCCGAGGTGGTCGAGGCCGATGACGCCGGTGCCCTGGCGGCTGTGCCCGCGGCGGCCACCTTGCCGGCCACGCCCTTCCCGACGTCCACGATCCAGCCATCGCCCACGGCACCGCCCACGGTCAGCGCCGTGTCCACGGCCGAGCCGGGCGACAGCGATCCCGGTGACGAGCCTGGTGACGATCCCGACGACCCGGAACCACCGCCCACGGCCGAGCCGACTGAGCCGGCCACCGAACCGACACCGACGCCGCCGCCGCTGCCCTAGGAGGCCGCCGGCGGCGACCAGACAAGACGCCCGTTCGAGCGGCGTGCCGGCCGAACGTCAACGCGAGCATGCAAAACGTGAGACATCGCTTACCCACTTCCCACCCTGTCCTGGCGCTGCTGCTGGCCGCGCTGCTGTCGCTCGTTGTCCTGAGCCGCCAAGCCCTGCCGGCGGCCGCGGTGACCGCCCCGACGCTGGATTTGAACGGTGACCTGTCGGGCATCAACTTTGAGATGACATTCACCGAGGACGAAGGCCCCAAAGCCATCGTCAGCCCGACGGGCCTGACCATCGCCTACACCGACGGCCCGACGCTGAGCGCCGCTCGGGCCAAGCTCCTGGTCAAACCCGACGGCGCGCTGGAATCGCTCAGCGCCGACCCGGGCGTGACAGGCCTGACGGTGAAGTACCAGCCGGGCAAAGGGGAGTTGACCATCGAAGGGGTGCGCCCCATCGCCGACTATCAGCAGGTCTTGCGGACGCTGGTCTATGGCAATAGTTCGCAAGCCCCCGACATCAGCGACCGCTTGGTCGAGATCACCATCAGCGACGGCACGCTCGTCAGCGCGCCGGCCGTCAGCACAGTGTTGATCAACGCTGTCAACGATGCGCCGGTGCTCGACAACAGTGGCGAAATGCTCCTGCCGCCGCTCCCCGAAGACGAGTTCAACTCCAGTGGCAGCTCGGTCACGGGCATCATTGCCAGCGCCGAGCAGCAGGGCCAGGATCGCATCACCGATGTGGACCGCGACGCGCTGGAGGGCATGGCGATCATCGAGGCGGTGTCGACCAACGGCATCTGGCAGTACTCGCTGACCGCCGGCGCTAGCTGGCTGACCTTTCCGACCGTGTCCAACACGTCGGCCATTCTCCTCAATGAAACGTCGCGCGTTCGTTTCGTGCCCGCACCGGGCTACAGCGGCTCGGCGACCTTCGTCTTCCGTGCCTGGGATCAGAGCGCCGGTCGCGAGAACGGCCAGACAGGCATTGACGTGTCGATCAATGGCGGCGCGACAGCCTTCAGCGCCCAATCGGAGACGGTGGCCGTCGAGGTCTTGCCGATCAACGATCTGGCTCTGATCGACCTTAACGGCCCAGAAGAGGGGGTTGACTTCTCGCCCCAGTTTTTCGAGGGCGGGGCGGCGGTGGGGCTGGCCGACAACGACGCCACGCTGAGCGACGCCGACCACCCCAACCTGCAATCGTTGACGGCGACGCTGACCAACCGGCCTGATGGCGCGGCCGAGTGGCTGGCAGCCAACACCATTGGCACGAGTATCATCGCTGCGGCCTATGACCCGACGACCGGCCGCCTGGTGCTGACCGGGCCGGACACGACAGCCGCCTTTCAACAGGTGTTGCGCTCCATCACCTATCAGAATAGCTCCACCAATCCCGACAGCGCCGCCCGCGTGGTCGAGGTGGTGGCCCACGACGGCGTCGGGCCGGGCAACACCGCCCGCAGCACCGTGCGCGTCAACGCGGCCAACACCGCGCCAGTGCTGACCACGAGCGGCCCACTGTCGCTGGGGGATGTGGCCGAAGACGCGCCCCAACCGGCCGGCGTGTTGCTGGCGGCTCTGCTGGCCGCCGCCGGCGATCCCATCAGCGATGCCGACAGCGGCGCGCTGGAGGGCCTGGCCGTCTTCGCCGCCGACAACAGCCGCGGCAGTTGGCAGTTTAGCCTGGTCAACCCGCCGGGCGGCGCGGCCGACTGGCAGCCGGTGGGTGTCGTCTCGGCCACGCTGTCCCTGCTGTTGCCCGATTCGGCCTGGCTGCGCTTTGTGCCGGCGGCCAACTACGTCGGTCCAGCCGACCAGCTCTCCTTTCGCGCCTGGGATCAGACGAGCGGTGTGGCCGGCCAGCGCGTTGACACGACGCAGACCGGCGGCAACACGCCCTTTAGCGCCGACGCTGGTCTCATCGTTGCCAACGTCACGCCGGTCAACGACGCGCCGACCCTGAGTGGGCTGCCCACTGTGGCACTGCTCTACATGGAAGACGCTGCGCCGTTGAAGCTAATGACCGGTGTCATCGTGGCCGATATTGACAGTGCTCAGTTATCGTCAGCCGCTGTCCGCTTGACCAATCCGATTGATGGTGATGCCGAGTGGTTGCTGGCGACCGTCGGGGCGACGGGCATCACCGCCGCTTATGAAGAGGGGGTGCTGCAACTTAGCGGCGTGGCGCCGCCAGCCGCCTATCAACAGGTGTTGCGCTCTGTAGCCTATCACAATACGTCTCAGGACCCGGACGCGGCCGATCGTCTGTTCGAAGTGACGGTCGCCGATGCCCAGAGTGGTTCGCTTGCTGCTCTACTGACGATGCAACTTCAGCCCGTCAACGACCTGCCTGACCTCGATCTCAACGGTGCGGGCGCGGGCTTCGACGATGAGATCGTGTTCTACATCAATCGCACGCCTGTCTTGCTGGCCCCCGATCTAGTTGTGGCCGATCAGGATAACACAACGTTGCGCAGCGCGACGGTTCGCATTACCAATTTGCAGGACGGGTCGGATGAGTTGCTGACAGCCGACAAGAGCGGCGCGACCAACATCACGCTCAAGTATCCGGCCCCCGGTGTGCTCAGCCTGACCGGTGTCGATAGCGTTGCCAACTACCAACGCGTCCTGCGGACCGTTACCTATGATAACACCTTGTCTCAGCCCAATACGGACGATCGCCACATCGAATTCACGGTGAACGATGCCACCGGTGCCAGTGCCCCACGCCAGACGTTGCTGAGGCTGTTGCCCGCACCCACGGCCCGACTCTTGATGCCGATCGTCTCGCGGCGGGGCGAAGAGCCGAATGACAGTTGTGCCGAGGCGTTTCAACTGTTTGTAAACCGCAGCGAGACGTTCCTGCCCGATGACGCGGTAGACTGGTTTGTCTTCGATCTGGCGGCGGCGGCCGACGCGACGGTCGAGCTGCGCGATTTCAGCCCCGGTCGTGGGCAGTTGACAGTGGCCGCCGGACAGGCCCGCCAGCAGTTGCAACTTACGGGCACGGCGGGCGGCACAACGGCCACTCAGACCGTCGCGGCTTGCCGCCCGGCCGCGCGCCGACACC
>CALLZA010000004.1 GCA_937858165.1 uncultured Ardenticatenia bacterium | reverse complement strand
TTCGTTGATCGTGACGGAAGCTCGGCACTAGCTGCAGCTCGGAGGTCTCTATGTTTTTTTTTTTGCAAGCAGAAGACGGCATACGAGTTCTAGTACGGTCTCGTGGGCTCGGAGATGTGTATAAGAGACAGGCGAGAACGTGCGCTTCGCCCACGCCGTGGCCGAGCGCGGCGGCAACCTGCTGCGGGCGACGTTCGGCCTGCACGCCTCGCTGTCGCTGAGCGACCGGACGCTGGAGCGGTGCGTGGTCGCGGCGCAGGGGGTGGGCCTGGGCTTTCACATCCACGCCGCGGAGCACGAGGCTGATGAGTACGACGCGCGCGAGCAGTACGGCCGCCGCGTCATCGACCGGCTGGCGGCGTTGGGCATCCTCGGCCCGCGCAGCATCGTCGCCCACTGCGTCCACATTGACGCGCGGGAGATGGAACTACTGCGCGAGACGGGCGCGTGGGTGACCCACCAGCCGCGCAGCAACATGAACAACGCCGTCGGCGCGGCCCCGGTGGAGAGTATGCTGCGGCTGGGCATCCCCGTCTGCCTGGGCAACGACGGCATGGGCAACGCCATGTGGGCCGAGTGGAAAGAGGCCTACTTTATGCACAAGCAGGCCCACCGCGACCCGCGGCGGATGAACGGCATGGACGTGGCCCAGATGGCTATCGACAACAACCGGGCGCTGGCCGGCGTCTTCTGGCCCGACTTGCCATTGGGCCGACTGGCCGTGGGCGCGGCAGCCGACGTCATCTTCGTCGACTACCACCCCATCACGCCGCTGACGGCCGGCAACCTGCCCTGGCATCTCATCTTCGGCTTCGAGAGCAGCATGGTGACGACGACCATCGTCGGCGGGCGGGTTCTCATGCGCGACCGGCAACTGCTGACGCTGGACGAGGCGGCCATCACGGCTCGCAGCCGCGAGCTGGCGACGAAGGTGTGGCGGCGATTCGAAGAGTTGAGTAACTGAGAAGAGATCCACAGATTACACAGATTACACAGATTCAGAAGAAATGATCTGTGGAATCTGTGGACTTCTCTCTTTGGAGGAGCAGACAATGAAAATAGCGATACTGGGCGGAACGGGCAAAGAGGGATCGGGCCTGGGCTTCCGTTGGGCGGCGGCCGGGCATGAGGTGATCATCGGCTCGCGAACGGAAGAGAAGGGGCGACGGGCGGCCGAGGAGCTACAGGCGGCGCTGCCCGATGCCATCATCCGCGGCTGCGACAACGTCACCGCCGCCGACGAGGCGGAGATCGTCGTCCTGTCGGTGCCCTATGAGGCCCAGCAGGCGACGCTGACCGACGTGCGCGCCGTTTTACAGGGCAAGCTGATCATCACCGTCGTCGCTCCGCTGGGCCAGCCCAAGGCGAGGGGGCTGCGGCCGGTCTCTTTTACCCATTCGAAGCTCCCTAACAGGGTATTGGGGTGGACGTAGGGGGTGGCCGGGCATGTAAAAAAAAAAAACAGAGAACAAACAAAGTAAGATAGAGGAGGCATGAGACG
>CALLZA010000003.1 GCA_937858165.1 uncultured Ardenticatenia bacterium | reverse complement strand
TTTTTCGCCTGCTGTCGTGCCGTCTTTCCTGTGGCTTGCTGCTTTGTTTGTGGTGGTGGTCGGCTGCTGTTTCTCGGTGTTTCTTCGTGAGTTCTACTGCCACCGTCTCCATCATCTACATTTTTTTTTTTAATGATACGGCGACCACCGAGATCTACACTAGATCGCTCGTCGGCAGCGTCAGATGTGTATAAGAGACAGTCCCGTGCCTGTGCTGCGCGGCGCGGGCGTGCGCGTGCAGGCCGTCGTCGTCGCCCACGAGCAGTGGGGGATGGCCGCGGATGCCATTGCGGCTGAATATGAACTGAGTGTGGCGCAGATCGAAGCGGCGCTCGCTTTCCATGCCGCGCATCGCTCCGAGATCGCGGCGCACCTGGAGCGCGAGGCGCGGCTGGCGCGCGAAGCCCATGAGTAAACCGCGGCTCCACCTCGACGCCGACGTTTCTTATCGCGCCTTGCAGCGGGTGCTGCTGGAGCGCGGCCACGACGTGACCCGCACGCCGTGCGAATGGATGCCGCTTGATGCTGGCGACGAGCAGCAGCTGTTGCAGGCCACTGTCCGCGGCCGCTGCATCCTCACCTTCAACATCGGCGACTTCATGCGTCTGGCCCAGTCGCACCCGGCCCATGCCGGCATTGTCCTGGCCCATCAGCCGGACTGGAATCTGCCCGCGCTTATCGCGGCCGTTGATGCCCTGCTGACACGGACCCGCGCCGAGGAGTGGCGCGGTTGCGTGCGCTGGCTCAACGAGTGGCGCGTCCGCCCGGAGGCGAGGTGACCGGCCGCCTCTCCCAACAGGAACTCGAAGCCTATCTCTGGGGCGCGGCCGTCATCCTGCGCGGCCTGGTCGACGCCGGCGACTACAAGCAGACCATCTTCCCCCTGCTGTTCTACAAGCGGCTGTCCGACGTCTGGGACGAGGAGTACGCCGCGGCGCTGGCCGAGACGGGGGACGAGGGCTTCGCCCGGGCCACGGCCGACGACCGCTTCGTCATCCCCGACGGGGCCCACTGGAACGACGTGCGGGCCACGCCGCGCGAGGTCGGCCGGACGCTGCAGACGGCCATGCGGGCCATCGAGGCCGCCAACCCGGCCCGGCTCGACGGCATCTTCGGCGACGCCCCCTGGACGAACAAGGAGCGGCTGCCCGACCACACCCTGAAGAACCTGCTGGAGCACTTCGCCGGCCACACGCTCTCGCTGGCCAACGTGCCGGAGGATGAGCTGGGCAACGGCTATGAGTTCCTCATCAAGAAGTTCGCCGACGACAGCGGCCACACGGCGCAGGAGTTCTACACCAACCGCACCGTCGTCCACCTGATGGTGCAGATGCTGGCCCCGCGGCCGGGCGAGCGCATCTATGACCCCACCTGCGGCACGGGGGGCATGCTCATCTCCGCCCTGGACGAGGTGCGGCGCGGCGGCGGCGAGCACCGCACGCTGCGCCTCTATGGCCAGGAGCGCAACCACATGACGGCGGCCATCGCCCGCATGAACCTGGCCCTCCACGGCGTGGAGGAGTTCGTCATCGCCCGCGGCGACACGCTGGAGCGCCCGGCGTTCATCGAGGGCGACCGGCTGGCGACGTTCGACGTGGTGCTGGCCAATCCGCCCTACTCGATCAAGCAGTGGAACCGCGACGGCTGGACCAGCGACCCCTGGGGACGCGCCTTCCTGGGCACGCCGCCGCAGGCCCGGGCCACATACCCATTCTTC
>CALLZA010000002.1 GCA_937858165.1 uncultured Ardenticatenia bacterium | reverse complement strand
CTGATGGACGAGCTGTGCTATCAGTAATGTGATGTATGGTGTGGTCGTTCGGTGTGTGCTCGCTTTTTTTTTTTCAAGCAGAAGACGGCATACGAGATGGAGTACGGTCTCGTGGGCTCGGAGATGTGTATAAGAGACAGGGCCGGTCGTCGCCAGCACGTGGGCCGGGCCGCGGCGTCAGCAACGAGATGACCGCCGCCGTGGCCACCGTGCGGCTGGGGGCGGGGGTGGTGGTGTGTGTGCAGGTAAGGCAGTAGGACAGTATTCAGTAGGTCAGTTCGCGGCACTGACTTACGAATACTGACCTACGGAATACGGTTTACTGTATACTCCCCGACGGCGGTCGCAGCTCCCGCCTAAACAAAACAAGGAGAGTTCGAGATGAGTAACGTTGGTTCGTCGGCCGCTGCCCCGCGCGCAGCGGCCGTAGCGTTTGGCCGGGTGGCGGTCGTCGTCACCGCCGCCTATATGGGCGCGCAGATGGTGGCCGACATCTCTAGCCTGAAGATCGGCGTCGTCTTCGGGCTGGCAGTGGACATGGGCACGTTCATCTATCCCATCACCTTTACCCTGCGCGACATTGTCCACAAGGTGCTGGGCAAGCGCAACGCGCAGACCCTGATCGTCACCGCGGCGGCGGTCAATCTGTTTATGGCCGGCTATCTGGCTTGGGCGGCGCGGGTTCCCAGCGACCCAACTTGGGGGCTGGGCGCGGAGTTTAGCGCCATCCTCGGCCCGGTGTGGCGCATCGTGCTGGCGTCAATTGTGGCCGAGTTGGTCAGTGAGCTGATCGACACGGAGATTTACCACTGGTTCGTCACGCGCATCACGACTCGCTACCAGTGGGCGCGGGTTCTGGCCAGCAACACCGTCAGCATCCCCATCGACACGCTGCTTTTCACCGTCATCGCCTTTGGCCCGTTGCCGGGGCTGGCCGACGACCCGTTGAGCCTGCCGTGGGCGACGGTGGGGCAGATCTTCCTGTTCAATCTGGCGGTCAAGTTCGCGGTGACGTTGGTCAGCTTGCCGCTCATCTACGCCACGCCCGACCGCGACTGGTCGGCCGACCGCGACGACGCATAAGAGATAGAAACCACAGATTACGCAGATTTCACAGATTTTCAGAACGAATCTGTGAAATCTGCGTAATCTGTGGTTTCTGTCTGATTCTCTACCGCGTCCCGGCAAGCTGCCCGCAGCCGGCGGCCACGTCAATGCCACGGCGCTGGCGGACAGTGCTGGGCAACCCATAGTCGGCCAGGACGGCCTGGAAGGCGCGCGCGGCCGGCCCGGCCGTGGGTTGGCCGTCGTAGCCCAGCGTGGGGTTGAGGGGGATGAGGTTGACGTGGGCGTCCATGCGGGCCAGCAGGCGGCCGAGGGCCTGGGCCTGCTCCACGCCGTCGTTCTGGCCGTCGATGAGCGTCCACTCGAAGAAGATGCGGCGGCGCAGGATGGTGGTGTAGTCACGGCAGGCGGCCATCAGTTCGGCCAACGGCCAGCGGCGAGCGGGGGGCACGAGCCGGGCGCGCTCGTCGTCGGTCGCGCCGTGGAGGCTGACGGCCAGGCGGATGGGGCGGCGTTCGGCCGTCAGCCGGCGGATGCCGGGGACGACGCCGACGGTGCTGAGGGTAATGAAGCGGGGGGCAATGGCCAGGCCGCGGTGGTCCATGATGGTGTCGAGCGCGGCCATGGTTGCATCGTAGTTGTGCAGCGGCTCGCCCATGCCCATCAGGACGATATTGCGCAGTTGCTCACCACGCTGGCGCAGGACGCGCTGGACATGGATGATTTGGGCGACGATTTCGCCGGGGGAGAGGTGGCGACGGAAGCCCATCTGGCCGGTGGCGCAGAAGACGCAACCCATGGCGCAGCCGACCTGGGTGCTGACGCAGGCCGTGGCCCGACCGCGGAAGTACATCAAAACAGTCTCGATCGCCGCGCCGTCGCGCAGGCCAAGCAAGTACTTGCGGGTATGACCATCGACGCTGTCGATGCTACTTCGTATAGCCAAGTGATCGATTGTTGTTTCGGCCGCCAGCTGCCTGCCCAGCTCCGGTCGCAACCCGACCATATCGGCCGGCGCGGCCACCAGATCGCGATAGAGGCCCGACCAGACCAGCCCGGCGTAGTAGTCGGAGAAACCCCACGCCGCCAGCCGCTCGGCCAGTTGAGCGCGGCTGAGGTCGTAGAGGTTCGTGAGTTGACCTTCGTCTGAACTCATGAGCGTGGATTGTAGCAGGTTGACCAGACCTGTCAGGTCTGGTCAACCTGCTACAATTCATCCCATGCTCAAGCTCATCAGTTGGAACGTCAACGGCCTGCGTGCTGTTCACCGCAAAGGAATTTTCCTGGCGTGGCTGGCGGCGGAGCAGCCCGACATCCTAGCCTTGCAGGAGACGAAATGCCACCCCGACCAGCTGCCCGACGAGGTGCGCAACCCACCCGGCTACCTGTCTCTTATACACATCTCCGAGCCCACGAGACCGTACTAGATCTCGTATGCCGTCTTCTGCTTGAAAAAAAAAACAAGTACCTATCATATCTCCAACACAGCAGACAATAACAAA
>CALLZA010000001.1 GCA_937858165.1 uncultured Ardenticatenia bacterium | reverse complement strand
TTGATCTGTTGTTTTCCTCCGTCTCTTCTTTTTTCTCTCATTTTTGTGTGTGTTTGTGTTTAGTCGCGTCGTTTCCTTTCATTGTTTTTTTTTTTAATGATACGGCGACCACCGAGATCTACACTAGATCGCTCGTCGGCAGCGTCAGATGTGTATAAGAGACAGCCGGGGCGGTCGTCCAACTATCGACATCGTTCTTGACAACGCCATCAACGGCCTGCTCGGCTTTACCCACGAACCGCTGCGCCTGCTCTACAATCCCGGTTCGCCCCTGCTGCTGGCCGGGGCGGCGATGCTGTTCCTGCTGGGCATCCTCTGGGCGCTGCTCAACTTCGACCTGCGCTACTTGCTGCTCTTTTTGCCGCTGCTGGCCGTCGTGATATCCAACGCTATCAGTCAGGATTCCCCCGCCTCGCAGCGCTACGTGCTGGCCATGCCGCTGGTGGCGCTGTTCGTCGCCCTACCGTTGGGGCAGGCGATCATCTGGCTGCGCGGCCAGTACCCGCGCGCGCGGACGGCCGTCGTCGTCGCCGCCTTTGCCCTGCTGGCGCTTGTGGCTGTGGTGGACGTGAACTACTACTTCAACCGCGTCTATAGCGGCGGCTACGTGCTGGGCGGCCTGAACACCCAGGTGGCGACGCAGATCGCCACCTTTCTGCGCGATAAGGAGCCGGCCGACCAGGATGTATTCTTCTTCGGCTTCCCGCGCATGGGGTACTTCAGCCTTTCAACCATCCCGTTCCTGGCCCCGGAGAAGCAGGCCCAGGACGTGCTCGAACCGTTGACCAGCCCGGCCGCCCTGCCGCTGCGCGGGCCGACGCTCTTCATCTTCCTGCCGGAGCGGTTGCCCGAACTGGAGTTTGTCCGGCAGCAGGTTCCCGACGGGACGTTACAGGAGTTCTACAACGAGAGGGGCGAACTGCTGTTTGTCGTCTACGAGTCCTTGTAGCGCGAGTCGCTTTACCCGCGTCTTCTGCCGTGGCGAAATGAAGACGCATGGGTAGAGCAACCCACGCTACATCCCCGCCGGCCGCCGCAACTCTGTCCCAAACATCTCGCTGCGCTTGGTTGTCCACGCCCCGCCGCCGGTGTCGTTGCGTACGTGGTCGAGATAGCCGCCGATGCGGCTGTCCAGCAGATCGATCTGGTGCAGCAACACCGCCTCCAGCGTGCGTGGCACGACGGGCGAACCCCACTCCTGCGTGCCGTGGTGGGAGGCGATAAGGTGCAGCAGTTGTTGGAGGTCGTCGGGCGGGAAGCCCACCTCGGCCGCCGCCCCCTCGACCAGCAACGCGCCGCGCAGGATGTGGCCGACCAGACGGCCGTCGTCGGAGTGGCCGAATCCCTCGTCGAGCGCGTAGGCGTCGGCCTTGCCCAGATCGTGGAGTAGAACCCCGGACAAGAGCAGACCAAAGTTGACATAAGGATAATGGCCGGCCAACAGCCGGGCCACGGCGGCCATGCTCAACGTGTGATCCAGCAAGCCGCCAATATAGCCGTGGTGCATGCCGCGTGAGGCCGGCGCGATGGCGAAGCGCGCGGCCTGTGGCCCGTCTAGCAGCAGCCGCGTCAACAGCTTGTGCCACGGCGCACCCAGGCTATCGATCAGCCCACGCAGTTCGGCCAGCATCTCGGCCTGCGGCCGTTGGCTGGCCGGCAGAAAGGCGGTCATATCCAGACCGTTAGCCCTTTCCAGCTCGCCGATGTTGACCTGCAAGGCGTCCTTATAGAGGTTGACGCGTCCGCTGACCAGCACCGCCAGCCCAGGCCGCGCCCAGACGTCAACGGCCAGCGGTACGTCCCAGTAGACGCCGGCAATCTGGCCGCTGCGGTCGCGCAGCGTCGCCAGCAGGAAGGGGCGGCCGTCTTTCGACTGCCGCCGGACGACGTCGTGGAGCAAGAACGGCTCATGGGCCAGTTCCGTGCCCGCTCTCAGGTCGGCGATGAACTTAACTTTACTCATAGCGATTTTGGCTTTTGCCGCCGATGACCTAGAATAACCAACACTGGCGTCAGACGGGCGGCAAGAGAGGCGATTATACCCCCATCCCCCCGCCTGACGACCGCAAAGCGAGGCAAAGGCATGAAGCGCATTATCATCGGCCTGTCGGGGGCCAGTGGCGTCATCTATGGCATCCGGTTACTGGAAGTTGTGCAGGCCTTGCCAGATGTTGAGGCCCATCTGGTCATGAGCACGGCCGCGGCCACGACCATTCCTCTGGAGACGGAGTATACGCCGGAAGAGGTGCGCGCTCTGGCCACGGTGGAGTATCGCTTTAAGGACATCGCCGCGGCCATCTCTTCCGGCTCTTTCCGCACCGACGGTATGATCGTGCTGCCCTGCTCCATGACTGTCTCTTATACACATCTGACGCTGCCGACGAGCGATCTAGTGTAGATCTCGGTGGCGGCCGGATCCTTAAAAAAAAAAAAACAATAAGAAAAATTGTGCGTACTGCCGTGACATACATATCATGCCATATACTATCGCAATTCGTCAACGTGTGTACATCATCTTGTGCAGTTACACTTTGTCATTACAATATATACTCATACTCGAATTAGAC